>JAKLZD010000100.1 GCA_024256245.1 Candidatus Methylarchaceae archaeon HK01M | reverse complement strand
ACAGCAAGTATTATGTTATATGGATTAAAAGCAAGAAACAACATTATAGCAAGTGCAATGACGCTACCATGTTCTATGAGCGCTAACACAGTGCCTATTTTGAATCTTTTGGAATCTTTGTTTATCTCTTGTAGTTTAGTGTCTGAATCCAAATCGCTTATGACTGAATAGCCAAATCTTTCACTTATAATGAGTGTAATTATAATAAACAGAAAGAAAAAACCAGATAACATTTCGATAATCAAAGAGAATCCTCCAATTTATTCTTCTATTCCTCTCCACCTATTCAGATTTAATTATTATTATTCAATTTGTTTATATTTTGTTTCGAATAATGAGCGTCGAGGTTACAGCCATGGGTAAGCAAATAACTAAAGATGCTCGCCCAGCCTTCTCCTCCCAACCATTATACAAAGCCCGTGAATGCAGTCGATGGCGTTCTCTTTGCAGAAGTTGATGGCTCCCTCAGATTCAGAACCGGGCTGCATCCAGACCTTCGTGATACCTAACTCCTTGCAGGTCTTGACGATCTCCTCAGTGACCTTAGGGGGAACCACGATGTCGACGACGTTGGGCTTGGTAGGTAAGGATTCAAGATCGGGATAGCATTTATCTCCTAGAATCTCATCAGCGTTCGGGTTGACCGGGTAGACCTTATATCCTGCCTCCTTTAAGTCTCTATAGACTTGATGGCCGTACTTTTTGGGGTCTCTGCTGGCTCCCACAACTGCAATTACATTCCTCTTGTTAAGGAACCCCCTTATCAAACCAGGCTTCATCCCAGATTATCTCTTATTAGGCTTATTCGTCAGATAAATCTTTAAACTTCAAGTAAAGGTAACTCCTCCTTAAAGCTCCAAGAAGGTCTTAAATTTCTCAAGCTGGAAATAAAGCATCTGAGCTTAAGACAAGGAATCAGAGACTTACTTCTTTTCCATGAGAACTGAGTAGAAGTATCTAGTTATACAATCCTGGAAGAACCACTAATCGACTTTCTTACATTAAATATTCCCACTTAAAAGGATCAAAAGTCTGCTCGATTTTGATTCTTGGATGGTAAGAAGAATGAGTGGGAAGTTTGTCTGCAGAAAGAGATTAGATACCCCCATAGAGAATGAAATTGTTGACTTCCAATGCCTAAATGATAAAACTTAAAACAAAAGATGGTGAGCTAACAGAACAAAAGAGGTGATATATAAAATTGGAAAAGACCAATTACGTTCTACCAAAACTATCTTACGGATACAAGGAGTTGGAACCACATATATCCGAAGAGCAGTTAAAGATACATCACCAAAAGCATCACCAATCATATGTCAATGGTGCCAATGCAATCTTTGAGAATCTTGAAAAGGCACGAAAGGATGGTATCGATCTAGATATGAAATCTACTTTAAAGGCCCTATCTTTCAACATAGGCGGCCATATCCTCCACTCATTATTCTGGGATAATTTAGAGCCAGCTGGTAAAGGCGGTGGAAAGCCAGGTGGGATTCTGGGCGATGCTATAGCGAAGGAGTTTGGGAGTCTTGAAAGGTTCAAAAAGGAGTTCACACAAGCTGCTGCTAGCGTAGAAGGATCTGGATGGGCAGCACTAACCTTCCAAAAGCAGATTAATAGACCAATAATAATGCAGATCGAGAAGCATAACACCAACACCTACCCTAATTTCGAAATTTTGATGGTTCTAGATGTCTATGAGCATGCATACTACATCGATTATAAGAACGAAAGAGGCAAATTCATCGAAGCATTCTGGAACATCGTAAACTGGGATGAAGTAAACAAAAGGCTTGAAAGATTGTCTAAATGATCATTGCAACGCCCGTAATCTATTGAATCTGGGAAATTCAAGGTGGCCTTCACACAATCCTATAGACTACTCTATACGTTAATCTTCGCCTCTCACCTTCACATTATAAAAACTCGGATCGATTCTAAAGATGATAAGAAGTCTTAACAGGTTAAGAATAGGATAAAAAGGCCTTTCCAGATCTACTTTATCCATACTCCGTATATCTTTTCACTACAATGGGGACATCTTGAATCTTTAATCTCATACCGAGTAACTCGATAACCATATCGTTCGATCAGTAATCTTCTACAGTTAGGGCAGTATGTGTTTTCTCCTTCTCCAATAATATTCCCTTGATAAATATGCTTCAACCCAACTTCTAGCCCTATCTTCTTGGCTATATCGAGGGTTTCTACAGGAGTTGGTGGCAGATCTAAGAGCCTATAAGCCGGATAGAACTGCGTAACGTGCCAAGGGATACTTTCATCAAGATCTTTTATGAATTCGGCAATCTTCTTGAAGTTTTCTTCAGAGTCATTAAGAGACGGGATAACCAAGGTTGTGATCTCGATCCAGACTCCCTTCTCCTTGTATAGCCTTATGGAATCTAAGACATGTTTTAAGCGGGCTCCACATATCTTCCTATAGAAATCATCTTTGAAGCTTTTTAGGTCGATATTGGCCGCGTCTAAGTAGGGCGCCATGGCACTTAGAGCTTCCTCAGTTATGTATCCATTGGTGACGAAGATGTTCTTTATGCCTTCTTTGCTGGCCAATTTAGCCGTCTCATAAGCATATTCAAAGAAGATGGTGGGTTCCGTATACGTGTAAGCTATACTCTCACAATTATAACGTTTTGCGGCATCGACAATTTCATTGGGAGTTACATCATCGCCGATAACAGGTTTTTGAGGCTTAGGCATCTGCGAGATATCAAAGTTCTGGCAGTTTAAACAACGAAAATTACAGCCAACCGTTGCTATGGAATAAGCTCGCGATCCTGGAAGAAAATGAAATAAAGGCTTCTTTTCGATAGGGTCAACGGATCTTGCTATAAGTTTGCCGTAAACCAGTGAGTACAGAGTTCCGTCTATGTTCTCGCGTACTCCGCAGATTCCTCTTTTGCCTTTTTTGATTCTACAGTGGTGGCTACATAGATGACAGTGGACAACTTCCTCTCCGAGTTTCTCGTAGAACATGCCTTCTTTAATTACAATCTCCCCAACTTAGATTTTGTATACTTCAAAAATTTAAACCTTGGCACATCGAAAAACCCTTCATATATACTAACGTAAAGTAGCCGAAGCTTCTATTAGAAGGTATTGGAAAAGACAAAAAGTTACTGAATCGAAGATATGCCTTATGAAATAGTGCATCAACTACTCTATTCAAAAAGTTAATGAAAGAATTTATTAGAGATACTTTTATCATCTAAACTTGGTGTTTGATGAGTAACCTCAGGCTCCTCTGCCAAAAGTACGGTAGCAATGAGTGCCCGCTTCGAGGGACCGACGGCACCATATACGACATGTGCCCCTTATGTGAACCGGAATTCTATCTGCAGAAGCCAAATTCAGAAAAATAAGATAGAAGCCATACTGTAGGATGTAAAGGTCTTTACAAGGGCCAAGGCCACACCCGGCCAAAGAATAGCCAATTTAACTTTTATTCGTACTTCTATAGTTAGAATGCTTTCACTAAACCATCTTTATGATATTCTGAAGTTTCGATAGTCTACTTAACTTATTATTGCTTATATACTCTGAAGGACATTTCGAAAATATGGTTGAATTTAACTTTCGAGTGGGCGGTGAAGCAGGGCAAGGCATTCAAACTATCGGATACATCTTGGTAAAGACCTTGGCAAGAGGAAACCTGCACGTGCATGCTTCACAGGACTACGAGTCAAGGATAAGGGGAGGCCACAACTTCTTCCACATAAGGGTTTCCGAGAACCCTGTCTACGGAACTTCAGAGAAGGTAGATCTACTGATCGCCCTAAACAGAGAAACTGTCGACCTGCACACGAAAGCTCTGAGTCAGAAAGGGGTATCAGTATTTGACGGAGAGAAGACCAAGATCGAAAAGAAAGACCCTTCTCAATTTGATGTACCCTTTGAACGCTTGGCTGTGGAAACCTCTGGGAACAAGATATTTGCCAACACTGTGGCCACTGGAGCGGCCCTCAGCCTCGTCAAATACGACTTCGGCATATTAAGTGAAGTTCTGAAAGAAACCTTTAGGGCAAAGAGCGAACGTGTTGCAGAGGATAACATCAAGGCAGCTGAGGCAGGATACAGATACGCCGAGGAGAATTTTAAAGGAGAGGTGGCATGTGAACTAAAACCAGTTAAAGGCCCCAGAAGAATTCTGATCAATGGAAACGAAGCCGTTGCCTTAGGTGCCTTAGCAGCAGGGTGCAAATTCATGAGCGGCTATCCCATGACACCTTCAACAGGAATATTACAGTACATGATGAACAAGTCAAGTGACTTCAACCTTGTAGTGGAGCAGGCGGAAGATGAAATAGCAGCCCTGAACATGGCTATAGGCGCTTCCTTCACAGGTGTAAGAGCCATGACTGCCACATCGGGAGGGGGATTCTCGCTTATGGTTGAAGCATTCAGCCTTGCAGGCATGACAGAAACTCCTGTTGTAGTCGTATTAGGTCAGAGACCAGGTCCAAGTACAGGCTTCCCAACTAGAACTGAACAGGGTGAGCTAGGGTTTGTTATTCATACCTCTCATGGAGAGTTCGCTAGAGCTATACTGGCGCCAAGAAATGCGGAAGACGCCTTCTACCTGATGAATAAAGCCTTCAACATAGCTGAAAGATATCAGATCCCTGTTGTAGTTCTGACAGACGAATATCTGGCAGACTCTTATTGCACCGTGGATCGATTCGACTTCTCCAAGATAGTTATCGATAGGGGAGAGCTGCTCTCCGAGGAGAAGGCTTCAAAGATCAAAGACTATGTCAGACATAAATTCACCGAATCCGGAATCTCTCCTCGGGCACTTCCAGGGTATCCAGGAGTGCTTGTAGTCACGGATAGCGATGAACATACGGAAGACGGCCATATCACAGAGTCCGCTGAAATTCGTGTCAAGATGGTTCAGAAAAGGCTTTGGAAGACCAAGGGATTGGAGAAGGAGATGGTTCCTCTATCCTATGGCCCTAGTAAGGCAAGAACGGTTTTTCTAGGCTGGGGCTCTACCTATGGCGCTATTAGAGAAGCTGTAGATCTCCTAAATGAAGAAGGGATCAAGGTAAGGATGCTTCATTTCAACGCCCTCTGGCCATTCCCTACAGACGCAGTCATAGATGCTTTGAAAGACTCAGAAAAGAGAGTCATGGTAGAAAGTAACGCTACAAGCCAGCTGGCGAGAGTCCTTCGAGCCGAAACAGGAATACCGATTACAAACAAGATCCTTAGATACGATGGGCGACCGATTACAAGCAATTACATAATTCAAGCCTTCAAGATGGAGGTGAAAGCCTAAGATGGTTACACTCAAGGATTATCAGGGTGGAGAGACTGCTTGGTGTCCTGGATGCGGCAACTTTGGCATACTCGTCGCAGTGAAGAAAGCTCTAGTCGAACTCGGAATCTCCCCTCATGAAGTCCTGATGGTTTCAGGGATAGGACAGTCTAGCAAGCTACCACACTACATGAAGTGCAACCTATTTAACGGTCTTCACGGCAGAACCCTTCCAGTAGCTACTGCAGCTAAGCTCGTGAATCATAGACTGCATGTCTTTGCAGTAGGAGGAGACGGTGATGGATATGGTGAAGGAGGAAATCATCTAATTCATACCATAAGAAGAAATATAGGCGTGAAATATCTTGTACATAACAACCAGATCTACGGGTTGACCAAAGGTCAGGCATCACCTACAAGTGACTTGGGTTTTGTGACAAAGAGCACGCCAAGAGGAGTGGTTTCGACCCCTCTAAACCCCATCTCTTTAGCCTTGGCATTGGGGGCGAGCTTTGTTGCCCGAAGTTTCTCAGGGGATGTTCCTCATCTGGTTCAGATGATCAAAGAGGCGGTGAATCACCGAGGGTTCGCATTAATCGACAT
This sequence comes from Candidatus Methylarchaceae archaeon HK01M, assembly GCA_024256245.1. Classification (GTDB taxonomy): domain Archaea; phylum Thermoproteota; class Nitrososphaeria; order Nitrososphaerales; family JACAEJ01; genus HK02M2. Next base: position 8,442 of record JAKLZD010000100.1, on the reverse strand, counting down.
TCTCCAGCCCTGTGTTACCTTCAACCATCTGAATACCTACTCATGGTATAAGGAGAGGGTTTACAAGATGGGTGAGGAAGAGGGTTACGATGCCACGGAAAGGCTTGCCGCCTTTAAGAAGGCCCAGGAATGGGGCGAGAGAATCCCTATAGGCGTCTTCTACAAGGAGGAGAGACCTGCCTTTGAAGAGTTATTCCCAGCCATTGAGGATATGCCCCTTGTCAATCAGAAGATCGAGCCAAAACAGTTTGAAAGGTTGATAAAAGAATTCATGTAAAAGCATTCTAAGATTATTGGATGCCTATTTCGACGTTGATAATTCAACTTTACCAAGAAGGAAAACATAGATCATCAGATTTAGGTTTCCTTCCGTTCCTTTTTCCCTTTAGAGTAAGTTAATAAAAGATTTTATTAAATGCCTTTAGACAAAATCCGAAACAGAAAAATGAATATCCAAACCCTATGTCAAGCACTTCAATTGGAAGAGCCTTTAATAGCTCTATACGAATCTGCTGCATATGAAGAATTTAAGCCAGTCGTCAAACCTAAAACAAATCAGTGCATATGGGCAAGCTACAAGTCTTGGAAAGAGGGGAAGACCCTTGTTCTATCTAAGGAAAGGTACGGCTGCAGAGGAGGAGCAAGATTCTTGCTTGGGATCGAAATCGAAGATTCCAACCTTAAAAACTTTCTATACGAGGAAGAAGGTTTGAAGTCATCCTTAGAAATAACAGAAGAATGGATAAAGAACATGGTGAGGTACTGCCCAAGAAAAGAATACGTTCTGATAGGGCCTTTTAAAGAAGAGCATTTAGAAAGAGCAATTTCATTTACCTTCTTGGTAAACCCAGACCAATTGTCTGCGCTGATTCATGGAGCTTTGTATCATTCTCCAGAGATGATTCCCGATCTGATTAGAACCACGGTAAGTGCGGGCTGTGGTTTGCTGGTTTCCTTCACAACCTACGACAAGCCACAAGCCTTTATAGGTGCAGTAGATATGGCGATGCGTCACTATATTCCTCTCTGCTTGCTTGCCTTTACAGTAAACAAACCGATGTTGGAGAGACTTCTGAGCCTAGACGAGAAAAGCTTTCTTTATAAGTCCTTTTGGAAAAGATTGGTCAAAGCAAGAGAAGGATGAACAAAATATCTTTTTTCAGTATGTTGAACTTGACCTGAAATTATACAGTAGCTGATTCCAGGCTTTATATAGTAATATTTGATTTCGTTCTAGAGAGTTCCTTTTACAGCTTCATCCACGATTCTTTTGATGCCATCTTTCAATTCATCTGGAAGTCCAAAAATGGAAACATCCATAAAACCTCTAACTATCAATGATCTGGCATCAGCTTCTGAAAATCCTCTGGCCATCAAATATTGGACCTGATCTTCGCCTATCTTGCCAACGGCAGCCTCATGAGAAAGCTCAGTCCCGCCAACCTTTGCAGTAAGCTCCGGTACTGCGTGAATAAGGGCTTTATCAGAGAGGAGAAGACCTCTACACTCAAGGTGTGCCTTGCTCTCACTATGCTCCCCTACCAAAAGTCCCCTCGCATATATCTGAGCTCTATCAGAGGCTATAGCGTTGGAGATGACCTCACCTCTACTTCCAGCTCCTTGAAGAACTATCTTTGCGCCAACATCGATGTAAGAGTTGCCCCCTCCATATAAGATCGAGTTGAATCTGACTTTAGAGTCGACTCCTTTGCAGTACGCAACTGGATACATCTGAAGACTCTTCACTGGTTTTAAGCAGATATAATTATTTACGAATTTAGCTCCATCCTCTATAAAGACCGCAGTTCTCGGACGGACATCAAAGTTCTGTGCCCAATTATGGATCATCGTAAATGTAAGTTTTGCCCCTTTCTTCAAATAGAACTCTGAAACCCCGACGTGAAGCCCTTTCTGGACATTAGGATGAACCACACAACCTGTTATTACTTGAGCCTCAGCCTCTGGTTCCAATATGATAATATTGTGAACGTTCTGATTCAGTCCATCTTTTGAGATGAAAAGGCATGATTGAAGGGGGAGGGTAACCTTCTGACCCTCTAAAACTCTGATGAAGTAACCATGATCCCAATTTCTCTCTGCTAAAGCTGTGTATTTGTCTGTGTCTGCTTGTACTAGCTTCCACCAGTAATCCTTGAACCAACCATATTTGTTGAAAGCGTATTTGGTACTCATCATATCGATCTTCCCTTCGAAGACCTTTTGGATACCTTGAAAAACTACTGAATGGTCGATTTGAAAGTAGGTTCCTACTCTGTCCTTCTCATCAGCTCTGATCCCTGCACTCAAAGACTGGCGCACTATATCCTTTGGGAGAAGTGGTACTGGACAAGCGGACCAGGCTTTGGCTTCTCTGGTAAATTCTCCGATGTCTAAATCTGGACCAAGGGAGGCTGGTTTACCTTCAACCTTTAATACTCTTTCTCTGTCTGTCGACATTCTTACACCAACTTTTATTTATTTGTAGACATTTTTCACACCATCCGTATCCTTCCTTCAATATCTGGTCAAGAATCTTTATGGGCTCTCCTGAACAAGCGATCTCTCCCTTGATTAAGACATGGCTTTTATCGACTTCTACATAACGTAAGATGTAGCCTACGTGAGTTATCAAAAGACCGGAACTTTCCTTGAGAAAGTTATTTATCACTTTGCCTATGATCGAAAGGTTTTCGATATCTACACCCGAATCTGGCTCATCCAACATGGCAAATTTGGGTTTTTGGGCAAGAACCTGTAAAATTTCAGACTTCTTAACCTCCCCACCTGAGAAGCCAAGATTCAGATCTCTGGAAAGGAACTCCTTTTCGAAGTTTAAGGCATCGCACAACTCTGCCTCTTTTTTTATTGCTTTAGCATCAGATTTGAGGAAGTTATGGATCATATCTCCAAGCTTGACACCTCTTATAGCCGGAGGTCTTTGGAAGGCTATACCCATTCCAAGTTTCACACGCTCATCTATAGACATATTCGTTATATCTATGCCATCAAACCTTATCCTGCCCGAAACTACTTTATAATCTGGGAAGCCCAATATAGTCATCAATATCGACGTTTTTCCAGACCCGTTGGGTCCGAATAAGACATGACTCTCTCCCTCAGGTATCTCTAAATTAACTCCTTCTAAGATTCTCTTCCCATCCACTTCGACACTTAGGTCTTCTATCTCAAGTAGGTTCAAAGAAGCCACCATTTTATCTATCTCTAACTTCGCTTATAATCATTTTTAAAGCATCCATGTGATGAGATTATAAGAGATCAAAATATAACGAAGACCCTCAGATCGTTTACGTTGGTACCTGTCTGATCTGTAATTATCAGATCGTTCATCATCTTGAAAAAGTGATAGGAATCGTTGTCATCTTGGAATCTCTGAAGGTCTACCTTTTCCTTCTTCGCTCTTTCCATAGTATCTCTGTCTGCCAAGGAACCTGCTGCATCTGTATTACCATCTATTCCATCTGTATCAACAGCGGCGACTATGAAATTATGGTTGCTCATCTCTTTAAGAAAGGATAAGACGAATTCTTGGCTTCTCCCCCCTCTTCCATTGCCTTTTACAGTTACTACAGTCTCCCCCCCAGAAATGATACATGCAGGCTTCTTAATGGGGTTGCCAGTAGCCTCGACTTCTTTTGCTATTTCAGCCATTACCCTCGAAACCTCCCTTGACTCGCCAGTTATCATAGAAGACAATATCATAGTGTTGAAACCAAGAGACATGGCCTTTCTCTCAGCCCCTTTTAATGCAACCATGTTATCAAGAATTATGAAGTTCCAAACATCATCGAAAATCTCCTTGTCTATCCTATCTTCTTTCTGTATTACATCTTTTATATGAGATGATAGTTCTTTCCATAGATCGTATCTCTCCAGAATCTCCCTAGGATTCATCAAATTTTCAGAATAGAATAAAGGACCCGATGCTATGGATTCCAGACGGTTGCCAACAACATCGGATGAGACGAGATTGATCACTGTAGCGGGATAGGTGTACCTTGCCAACTTGCCACCTTTAACCTTTGAAAGCCGCTTTCTTACTGTATTGATCTCGTTTATGTTCGCACCCGATCTCAAAAGCAACTCGGTTATCCTTTTCAACTCTTCTAAAGACACTCCCTCCCTTGGATACTCGAACAGGGCTGAACCGCCTCCAGATGTCAGGCAGATTATGAGATCTCCCTTCGATGCCTTTTCGGCCATTTCAAGTATCTTCTTTGCAGCCTCTAAACTTGCTATGCTTGGTATGGGATGGGTTGCGTAAAGAATTTCGAATTTACCAGTTTTAACTTTAAACCCTTCTTTGACAACGACTACGCCTCCTGTAATCTTATCTCCCAAGATCTTCTCTAAAGCTGATGCCATGACCCCTGATGCTTTGCCGAACCCTATGACATAGATACGCTGAAACTTGTTTAGATCGAAAGTTCTGTTGCAAACCGATAGTTCGTTCTTGATGACTTTTACCTTCTCCTTCATCACTCTTTCAGGCAGTGCTGCTTCTATACCCGACTCTACTATGTCAAGGATCTTTCTTCTAATTTCCTTTACTTCTTCTGTCTTAGAATCTGCTATCAATTCTTGTCTATTCTTTATTATTTCCAGGGGCATATTTTCACACTGACTATAAAGATATAGATGATTAAGGATATAAAAAATAATTCATACAGGGCATCTTTGTCTCTGCCAGTAGACAGTCTTGAGAAGTGTGGTAAAGTGAGCTTGGTTTTTATAATTGATTAGGTTCGAATATCATATTTGCAAATCGTGATAGCAAATAGGGGTAAATGCAGACTTATAAAATACGGACATAGTTCCAATGTAGTTCTTTACAAACTTTATTATATGCTAACATGTTAGATGAAAGGCTGCTATAACCTTCCGTCCAGATTTAAAAAGTTCGTTGAAGGTCTGGCACGCCTGCTTTGTGGGTTGAGCTATCATTTTTATTCTCCTAGACCTTAACTCGTCTAATACTTTCTCTGAGATTTTCATGAACCCAGAATAGCCGGTGCCCACGACAAGTACTTCTGGTTTAGACTCAGCCTTGAACACTTCCTTTAAATCCTCGACATATAAACGATGCCCTTCTTTTCTCCACCAACTGTCTAGAACCTTTTCTGGAAAAATTATGACATCACTTGTGTATGCTCTCCCATTTATAACTATCACACCAAACTTGTACGAGTCGATCAACCAAACCACCAATCTAAAGTTATGAAATGGATTTTATTTAGAATATCCTACTTCATAATCTAAATAGTCCATTTATTGCACAATTGATAAGATTTACTATTGATTGAGAGCTTATGCAACAAGAGTAAAAATCCAAAATATGTCTGATTTTTCCTCTGCTCCTCTTTCAACCTCTTCATAAGATAAAGCTCATTTGCCGATTTTACTTTCTAGAGTATCAAGGATTGATAAAACATGATCACAATTCTTTACGAATATTGCTCCTTTGTCTTTCAACTCCATATACAATGCTTGTGCCTTTCCTCCTGTAAAATCTCTTTCTTGGATGGGGGTTTTGTCAACAACTATCGTTGTAACTCCCTTTTCAAGGGATGCTATTACTGCTTCTAGATTCTTTAAATTACCGTAGCCAAATGGAGTATTGCTTAGAACAACTGCTTTTGCGTTATCTATTTTGTTTAAATTAGCCCTATGTGATTCCTCTGTTATCTCTGAAAATGGGGCCTCACTTACAACAGGTATCCCTAATGTAGAAACCACATCATAGTCTGAGTCTAATACGTTAAGCACTCCCGTAGTTAGCCTATAGTTATGTTTTGATAACGTTCTTATCAACGACACCCCTGTGCCGCCACCACAAACTACATGAACCGTGAGGTTTTTTGGTCTCACAGTCTCGGGCTTAGAGGTGGATAATGGTACAACATAAAGGGAGCTGGTTAAAGGATGTTGCTTTACTATCGCATTCACGTGGAAGATCTTTTGCAGATTCTCTTTGTTTAAAACAGCATCTAGAGATCCGATGGAAGCTATCTTTCCCTTACTCAGTAAGATAGCTGAGTCACAGTATCTTGCAGCTAAGTTAAAATCATGAAAAACAGCCAAGATTATCAAGCCCTCCTTTTTGCAAAGCTCTTTTAAAAGATCCATCATCTCTATCTGATAGTTTATATCTAAGTGACTTGTCGGCTCGTCAAGAAGCATTACCTTCGGGTCTTGAGCTAGGGCACGTGCGATTATAACTCGCTGTTTCTCTCCGCCACTTAACTCGCTCACATTTCTATCAGCCAAATTCCATATATTGGTCAGTTCCATAGATTTCTTTGAGATAGCTATATCTTTCTCATTCTCAGTCTCAAAAAATCCTATATGCGGGTTTCGCCCCATAAGAACAAGGTCTAAAGCTGTGAAATCGAAGGCCACACTTGTGTCTTGAGGTACAACCGCTATATTCTTAGCAACCTCCATTGCTTTCATAATATAAACATCTATATCATCTAGAAGAATAGTGCCAATTTGTGGTTTTAAAATTCTGCCAATAGTTTTTAATAAAGTAGTCTTGCCTGAACCGTTTGGCCCAAGTATGCCAACAAATTCTCCCCCTTCAACTGAAAAGACGATGTTCTCGAGAACTTTGACCGAGCCATAAAAGCAATCCACATCATTGATATTTAATTTGACCAAACTCCCTACCCTCACATGGCTATAGCTTTCTTTTTACGTAAAAGATAAAGGAAGAAGGGAACGCCGAAAAATGCAGTGAATACGCCAACAGGCAACTCAACCGGATCCATGATTGTACGAGCCGCTGTATCACATAAAACGAGAATTATTGCCCCAGCCAGTGCTGATGACGGTACTAGAATGCGATGGTCAGGACCAACTAGAATTCTTGCTATATGGGGAATGATCAGCCCGATGAAACCTATTATGCCACTGATCGATACGGCTACTGCTGTTATCAATGATGCAACGACAAGCATGATCTTTTTCAGTTTTTCGATATCTACACCAAGTTGTTGTGCTTCATCCTCGCCGAGTAACATAATGTTAAGCTGTCTGGAAAAGATGACGATCACGATCAAGCCTATTATAATGAAGGGCATAGCCACTACCACATTATCCCAACTACTTAAAGTAAAACTGCCAAATAGCCAAAAAACCAAAGCATGCAGTGATTCACCTAAAGTTATCATGATAAATGATATGATAGCTGATAAAAAGCTGGTTATAGCTATCCCAGCTAATAACACCGTCAACATCGGTATTCTTGGACCTATTCTTGCAATATTGTAGACCACAAAAACCGTGATTAGACCTCCAAGGAGAGCCATCAGCTGTATGGCGTCTATTCCTAAGAAACTAAATCCAATGCCAAAACCTATCACAATTGAAGCTCCTAAAGCAGCTCCAGCAGAAATCCCTATCACATAAGGATCAGCCATCGGGTTTCGGAGTAGCCCTTGAAGAACAACACCAGAGACAGCAAGGGCAACTCCAACCATTGAAGCCGCAATGATGCGGGGTAATCTGATTTGGAGAACTATTGATTGATTGACCGAATAGTCAACGCCAGTCGAAACATCGCCAACCAGATTACCTAAAAAGGGTATATTTTTGACGATAATTTTCCAAGCATCCATTGGTGGGATTTGTTTTGGACCTATTGTTACAGCAAAAGTGATCGTTAATATTAAAGCTAAAACTAAGAATATGATTATTATCTTCCATCTAACGAACCGTTTGAAGTAATCTTTCTCTCCACTCTTGTTTCTCATATTCCACGTTACCATCTTACCATTAACTAAATAATTCTGGATGAATATATTCCGCAAGTGTTTCTAAGGCATCGATTATTCTTGGGCAAGGCCTTGTAAGGGAAGTTCCTTCAATTTCATATATTTCATTGCTTTTCACAGCGGATATGTCGCCCCAGCCGTCCCGCCCTCTAATAACATCTGGAGTAAGTCCACAAGATTCTGACATTGCTGTTTTACTGATAAAAATTACTTCAGGATCAACTTTTATTACTTGTTCATCAGACGTAGTTATATGTTGAATTGGGGTATCTGCAAAAACATTGTATCCTCCTGCCATGTAAATCAATTCATTAACTAATGATGTTGATCCAAAGCTCCGGTATGCCTTCTCGCTAAAGTAAAATTCAATATATACACGTGGTCTTTCCTCCATTGTTAAGTATTGTGTTTTATCAGTAATTTCTTGAATTCTTTCATTCATGTCATTTACTAGTGTTTCTGCCGCCTCCTCTAACCCAGTAATTTTTCCAACCAAAATAATGTTTGAGAGTATACCTGTGACCCCCTCTTCATAGTTGAGCGCCGCGAGAACCCAGCCAAGTTCCTGAAGTTTATCAATAAGACTCCGCTGAACTCCCCCTGTAGCTAAAATTAGATCTGGATTTAATTCTACAATTTTCTCAATACT
>JAKLZD010000061.1 GCA_024256245.1 Candidatus Methylarchaceae archaeon HK01M | reverse complement strand
ATTATTCTAAACGAAACATAAAAATCTTATAAAAATGATGATTGAGGATATGAAGGAGCTAAGTCCAAAGAAGAGAGTGCTCAAAGCGTTAATGGGAGGAAAACTGGACAGGGTACCAGTCACATGTATTACAGGCTGTCAAGGGGCCATAAACGTGGAGATGCAAAAAGAATCAGGGATCCACTGGCCAGAAGCCCATAAAGATGCCGAGAAGATGGCTAGACTTGCAATAGCAGGTTACGAATTGAGCGGGATAGAATGTGTAAATATCCCTTTTGATAATATAGTGGAGGCTGAAGCTTTAGGATGTAAGGCAAAATATCATGAAAAGATGCACCTTTTTCCTGTAGTCATGGATCATCCTTATATTATACCGGAAGACTTGAAGATGCCGGATAACATACTAGAATTGGGTAGAATCCCCGTAGTTCTGCAAGCGATAAGAATTGTAAGGGAAGAAGTTGGTGACTTTCTACCGATAGTAAGTCATGTCATAGGTCCTTTTACTCTTGCTGGCGAATTGGTCGAGATTGGGAAGTTCTTGATCTGGACTCTAAAAAATCCAGATTATGTGAAGGCCTTCCTTGATTTTTCTACCGATTTCATTATAGAATTTGCCAAGGCTCAGTACAGAGCCGGCTCAGATATTGTGACGGTAGCTGACGGATCCCTTACACCGTACATGGTAACCCCTGATGTGCTCCATCAAGTTATCAAGCCTGCCTTGATTCGAATAGCCGATAGTCTAGGAGGAATAAGGCTTCTTTACATAGGTGGAAAGGAAGAATCCATGGTCCCTTTTCTGGTAGAATGTGGTTATGATGGTATAAGCGTCGATGAAACGGTGAATATCGCTAGAATCAGACCTGTTGTAGGTGATTCAAAGATCTTGGGAAATGTAAGCTCAAAAAGGACACTGACATCAGGCTCTCCAGAAGAAGTCAAAGCCGAGGTAAAGAAAGCTATCGAAGATGGTGCTGACTTGATCGAACCGAGTTGCGGGGTTCCCCCTGACGCCCCAACCGTCAATATCAGGGCCATGGTCGAAGCAGTCAAGGAGTTTGGAGGCAGAAGATAAAAAATTTAAAATCAGAAATGGTTGCAGGGGAAGGCCAGATTCAGTCAAAGGTAATCTTAAGAACCGTTATTTTACGATCTGACTTCTATCTATTTGTTTGGATTTATACTCAAAATAAAAATTAAATTGTCATTGAACTCCATCGATGTTTATAGGGAGCCGTAACAAGATATAGTTGGTTGGGAAAGCGAGATGTTATCCTTCATCGGTTTAGGGTTGTATGGAATGAATGGAATCTCTGTTATGGGGCTTGATCTTGCCAAAAAGGCTGATGTAGTCTACTTAGACGTCTACACAAGCCCCATACCCCAAGATGATATTTCTTCCCTTCAAGGCTTAATAGATAAAAAGATCATAGCAGTTGGCAGAGATTTTATCGAGGACGGATATGATATTATAAATCAGGCAAAGGAGAAGGAGGTAGCCTTGATGATTCCAGGAGACCCCATGGTTGCGACGACTCACATGGATTTAAGGCTGAGGGCTGAAAAGGCAGGGATAAAGACATACATCGTACATGCTTCATCTATCCTCAGTGCTCTGCCTGGCGAGACTGGTCTTCATATCTACAGCTTTGGAAAGCCAGTGACTCTGATGAGATCTGGATGGGCACCCATATCTACTGTTTACGAGGTAGTCTATGAAAACTTGACCAAAGGACTTCACACAGCGGTACTTTTGGAGTACGATCATTCTACCGATTTCTTCCTCAAACCTGGAGATGCTTTACAATCCTTATTAGAGATGGAAGAAGATTTTGAGCAAGGTATCTTCCATCATGAAACTTTTGTTTTAGTTGCATCAAGGGTGGGCAGTCATTTTCAATCACTGTCTGGTGGGAAGTTAGTAAATCTTATCCATCAAGATTATGGTGATCCACCCCATATACTTTTAGTGCCAGGAAAGCTTCACTTCACAGAGGTCGATGCTTTGAAGACTTTGTTGAAGATCGATGAAGATCAGATTACAGACAATTCTTCCAGAGCCCAGAGGTTGGCTGTAGCTATGGTAACAAGATATGTAAGAGCGTCGAAGAAGGCCCTCTCCAAAGCCAGAGAGAGAGGGAAGGCAGAAGGTAAGAGGCATCTCGACGATCTCTTCGAAAATGTTGAATGCTACATCTTAGATGCAGAGAGGTTCCTTAACATGGGCAAGCATGAGTTGGCAATACTGAGTACTGGTTATGCAGAGGGGCTGCTGGACTCTCTCAGGTTTATTGGAGAGCTGGAGGTAGAGTGGTGAGTCCATGGTTTTAGTATTTCAATCTTTATTTATATCAAGATAAAGGAGAGCTTTTTTGAAGATGCAAGGGCTATCTACAACATCCAAGCAACTTCTCATAAAGATATATTCGAACTCTCTCCTGAGGGTTAAAAATAATGTAGAGATTTTATCTCAGAATCTGCACTTGACAGAGGACTATGTAAGGGAATTATGTAGTTCCATGAAAAAAGATGGCTTGATTTCAGAGTCAAATGGAGATTTCAGACTTACAGATATGGGAAGATCGAAGTTCGAAGTAGTATTCACAGGAGGGGTTTTCGACATAATACATCCTGGCCATGTATTCACTCTATCCTCTGCAAAGAGGCTTGGTGACGTTCTGGTCGTTGTAGTAGCGAGAGATAAAACTGCTTTGAGGAATAAGGGTCACAAACCTTTAAACGATGAGACTCAGAGGCTGGAACTGGTTCAAGCATTAAAATTCGTAGATGCGTCCATACTTGGAAGTGAGGGGGATATTTTTGAAACAGTCATGAAGGTGATTCCCGACATAATTGCATTGGGCTACGATCAGAAGTATGATGAATCTGAACTTAAGAGAGAAGCCAAAAGGCGGGGATTGTCTTTAAAGTTCATCCGGCTGGGTACGAAGATGCCAGATATCAAGTCTTCAAAGATAATAGAAGGCAATAAGGATATCATGAAGGACTTTTAGGCTTTGAAAAGCTCTCTTTAGAAAGAAAGATCTTGACCCTTACTTTATCCCCATCCTTAAAAGATAGCATCTCTCTAATGTTTATAGGAGATATCACTTCCATGACCAGATCGTCGTAATGAGTTCTCTCAAAGATGCCCACCGCTCCTTCGACCAGATCGTTGACGACGGCCATAAAGCACTTTGCGCTTCCATAAGTTCTATATTCGTTCTTAAAACCATCTATGCTGATGCCAGGATAGTATTCAAGCTCACGCCTCAGTTTCCTATCTTTTGGTGATTTGAGTCTTAGGTTCAGAGTCCCAGGGTATGGATCAAAGCCAAGTTTTTCGATAAACTGTTGCCTGTAGTTCTTTAAAGAGATATAGTATGCACCTTCACCAAAACCAGAAAAAAGCTCACCCTCAATTTCGAGCATCATAGGAGGAAGTTCAAGAGTACTTTTTAAGACAGAGTACAATATCATAAGTTGGTCCAAACCACTCTCAGTCAACTTCAAGCCATACCCACGACCTATTTTGAACCTCTCTAGATAACCTCCCCTCTCTAACTCCAGAAGATGCTTAGAAACAAGTTGCTGAGACTTTTCTATCCTATCTGCGAGTTCGCTAGTCGATATTTTGATTGGGCGATCCTTTGCACCCAAAAGTAAAAGCTCGATAAGCGTAGGAATGTGGGCTACCTTTACCTTCCATATCAGATCGATGCTCCCGTTTTCACTCTTTGAGCCTTTTTCTAACGCACTGCTTTCATCCATTATTGATCGTTAATCTCTTGGTATTTATTTACCTTCCCCACGATAGCCCCATCTGCTTTGACGAGTTATGAGCCAACTCGAGAGCTTTTATGAGATTCTTGTATTCAGACTGAGCTATTCTTCTAGAATCCTCAACTGTTAATTTATGCCCAGGGCTCACGAAATAAGTCTTGCCAGTCCCAGGAACTCTTAAGGCAACGCCAACCACAGATTCATCCAATAAAATTGGCGCCGAGATTCCTTTAAAGGGACCTATCTTGCCAACTAAGATGGATTTGGCAATGCCAAGGGTAGGCATATCCAGAGCTATTCCTACAAATACGGCCAATCCTGCCCTCCTTGGGTGGGCTAATCCATGCCCATCGACAAGAACTATATCGGGCTCTACTTTAAGGGCGCTTACTGCCGAAATTATGAGGGGCGCTTCACGTATGAAAAAATAACCAGATATATAAGGGAAGAGTGGTATGCCGGCATACTTTGCTACGTCTACCACTTTTTTTTCATCGCAACTCCAAACTACCGCTGACGCCGTAGCCTTCTCCCCTCTGTAGGATACATCCACCCCACAGAAATTGCTGATACGATCTTTATCGAAGGGCTCGAGCCTATGTGCCTTTGCTACTATCTCCTGAATCTTGGCAAGTAAGCTTAGAGTTGCCCCATCTACTTTGTCCATAGCAACATAAAATTCTCGATCGCTTTTATTTATTCGATGAAAGTCTCTTAGAAAGCTTCTCTATAGACTTTATCAACTTAGACCTTCTTGCCTCCTCTGTGACTGCAGAACGAGTGTCTTCTATGAGGATTCTTGCTACGTCCAGCTTCCTTCTTAAGCCTTGTGCCAAGCGGTCATAGACTGCAAAGGGCAATAGAAGGATGTATAGTTGCTCCATTATTGTAAAGAGCTCGGAGGCTTCACTACTTTTTCCTCTCCTGATTTCATCGTATATACGCCTCTTAATCTCTCCAATAGTATCCAATAGACCAAGAAGGTAAGAGACATTCGTTACTTCAAGCTCTTTGTCTGATGGGATTGGCTTCTTCATGGCTATAGAGTAAAGGGCAGAGGCTTCAACGTATTCCGTCTCAGGCACTATCAGATATCTGTGTAGATCCTGGGTGCCGAATTTCCTAAGCTCTTCCAATAATTCC
>JAKLZD010000160.1 GCA_024256245.1 Candidatus Methylarchaceae archaeon HK01M | reverse complement strand
TCCCCTCATTTTCAAGTTTTTCATAGATTTTTCTTGCTTGAGACATCACCATGAACTCTTTTCCAAAGATTTTCCTCCACTGAACTTCATACTCTCTTAGGGCTGATGGATCGTTGAGAAGCAAGCTATTTAATACTGCTCTTCCAGCTAACAATCCACCCACACCACCAGTGAATATGCCACCACCAGTAGTTGGCTTCGTCTGACCTGCGGCATCTCCCACAACCACTATATTGCCATGAATGAAATTCTCTGATGCACCGCCTACATAAATGGGGGATACTATCTTTTTGATCGCCGTTGCTTTATGATCTTTTACGAAACCATCAAGAAATTTTTTGGGGTTCATCCCCTTGCCCGCAACTCCCAATCGAGCAATATCATCATCCAGCGGGATTACCCATGTGAAAAATCCGGGAGCAACTCTATTATCTAGATACAGTTCAACTCTATCTTTCTCGAACCAAGACCCGTATACATCGTACTGGGCGGCTTGTAAAAAGCCAGATTGGCGACCATGCTTAAGAGATGATATTCCTCTTGCATCGACAAAGATCTTAGCGGATCTCGCATATCTTTCAGTCTCAACTTTCACTAATTCATCTTCGGCTTTGATACTCGATACCCTCTGTCCCACCTCGATGAGAGCGCCGGATCTCTTTGCAATGCGTGCAAGCTCTCTATCAAACTCTCTCCTATCTAGTACGATGACCCTCTGCTTTGTAGCTTTAACCTCAAGCTTTGAACCAAGGGGAGAGTAGATAACCGCCCCTTTGATCTCATTTTTAACGATCTTTCTGCTTGGGAATAAGCCCAGGGATGTTAGAGCTTTTAAGCTGATAAGACCTCCACACTTCTCAGGGATTCCTATTTCAAGGTCTTCTTCTAGGACAGTAACTCTTAGACCTGAAGCGGCGATCTCCCTTGCAGCAACCAGACCGCATATACCACCTCCAGCTACGATAACATCAACTACTTCCAAAGCACCTTCATTCTGTCATATTTTAAAAAATCAATCTATAGCTTTTACTATAGTCTGATCGATCCCTTTGTCTAATTCTTTAGATTAACTGAAAATATCAAGCCATATATAATCGTCTGGCGTATCTTTATCTTGAGAATTGGGTGTCGATCTAAAAGATATCATAAAGAAAGAAAAGTTATCTTTGGGAGATCTATCTGACAGAACGCTCGCAATAGATGCCTACAATGCGCTCTACCAGTTCTTATCTGTCATAAGGGGCAGGTGGGGAGAACCTTTGATGGATAGACAGGGAAGAATAACAAGCCATCTGAGTGGCTTATTCTACCGCAACATAAATTTCTTGGAGAAAGGGATAAAGCTGGTTTACGTCTTAGATGGGAAACCACCAGAGTTGAAGGAGGAAGAGATAAAGAGAAGAAAGGAGGTCAAAAGAGAGGCGACCGTAAAATATGAGGTGGCTTTGAAAGCTGGAAGGATTGAAGATGCAAGGAAGTATGCCCAGAGTACATCTCAACTGAAGAGCATGATGGTTGAAGATACAAAGAAGTTGCTAAGCCTGATGGGTATACCTTGGGTGCAGGCTCCATCGGAGGGTGAAGCCCAGGTATCTCATATGACAGCGAATGGAAAAGTCTGGGCTGCGGTATCTCAAGACCATGATTCTCTGCTTTTCGGAGCAACGAGGCTTGTAAGAAACTTGACTATATCTGGAAAGAGAAAACTCCCTGGAAAGAATGTGCACATAACTATTGAACCTGAACTGGTAGAACTTGATCAGATACTAAAAGACCTTGATATAACAAGAGAGCAACTCATCGATATAGGCATCCTCATAGGGACAGACTTTAACCCTGATGGTTTCAAGGGGATAGGTCCAACAAAGGCTTTAAAGTTGATCAAGAATTATATTAAATTAGAGAGTATTCCTGATATACAGAAAGAATTGGCGAGCATCGACTATCAGACGATCAGGGGGATCTTCCTAAAGCCGGAGGTTACGGATTCTTTCGAGTTAAGGTGGGGGAAGCCAGATGATGAGGCGATAGTCGACTTTTTATGCCATGAAAGAGATTTTTCTGAAGCAAGGGTAAGGTCGGCTATGGATAGGCTGGAAGTTATCGAGAGTAAAAGGTCTGAAACTCTAGAGAGGTGGTTCTCTTGAATGGAGAAAGAGACTATTCGCTTTTAAGAAGGAGAATGGTCGAGAGGCTTATGAGGGAGGGGGTAATCAAGTCGAAAAAGGTTGAAAAGGCGTTTCTTACCGTTCCTCGTGAAGAGTTCGTCTGGCCTGATATAAAGAGTCTAGCTTATGAAGACACCCCTTTACCTTTAGGTATAACTGGACAGACGATCTCAGCACCTCATATGGTAGCTATCATGCTGGAAGAGTTCGATCTTAAATCGGGGCTAAGAATCTTGGAGATAGGAACGGGAAGTGGCTATAATGCAGCTCTTATGGCCGAAATCGTCCGACCGACCGGAAAAGACTCCATAAATCAGGGTCATGTAATTACTATAGAGAGAGTTCCCGAATTGATAAAGTTCTCAAAGGACAACTTTGATAGGACTGGTTATTCTGACAGGATAGATGTAGTACTAGGAGATGGTACTTTGGGCTATCCTGAGAGGAGTAAGAAGATGCTATATGATAGGATCATGGTGACTGCCGCTGCACCTCAAATACCTTATTACCTAAAGGCTCAATTGAAGATAGATGGGATAATCCTCGCACCTGTGGGCAATACTTTCATGCAGACCCTTGTCAAATCAATAAAGCTTGAGGGAGGGAAGATGAAGATCGAGGAGATTTGTGGTTGTATTTTCGTTTCATTGATCGGAGAGGATGGTTTTAGGTTTTGAACCATCATCTAAAACTGAGATCAACATCTTTCCTTTAGTATCCTTTTTACGTAAGATCGAGATCATATATCTGGGGAAGTCGATAGCTGCCTTATCAGATCTTATGGCCAGAGTCCTTGGGCAGATATAACTACTTCTCCTAACCACTATATCTCTCCCATCGGTCAGCGTTAGTGATGGATGGCCTTGGGCATTAACTTCAAAGGTATACTTGCCTATGTAGATGGTGATCTTTATAGGAACATCTTTTATCATACGTCTCTTTATTTCATCGTGTATATCTATACAGGATTTATTCGCCTTAACACCTATTATGCAGTCCCCTCTTAGAGAGAGTTCTTCCTCTTTTGTGATCTCAAAGGTGGTTTTATGTGTGGCTCTGATCGATGAATGGCCAAAAAATTCTATAACTTCTATCCCCTTTATCTTACTATCAAGACTGTTCATAAAGATCATATCTTTCATCTTACTTCTGTTGTGATAGACGAGCTTCAGATATTAGATCAGTCAAAACTGAAAAGGCGGAACCAACATCTTCCATCTTCACTATCATGATTGTATCGGTGAAACAACTCGTTGTATCGTAGATGTTTATCCGCCTTCGGAAGATCTGGTTGTAAAAAGTGGCTATGCAACCCGGAGTTTCTGTGATCTCTAAAGGGCTACGCATGATTATTGCTGCAAGGTTCGTCTTCTCATCAAGTATATCTTCCTTCTTGAATAATGAGTAAATTTCATGGAATAATTTTTGGTCGAAGATGAGCGTTATAGCTGATATACTCTCTGATACTTGAAGAAATTCTTCCTGATAGTCTGCCAATAGCTTTCTTGTAGTTAAAAGGCTTCTTCTCGTTTTCTCTATCGAGAGCTTGGCTACATCTGTCCTGACGTTTATAACACTATTGGCGATTACTATTCTCACATCTTCAAAGAAACGACAATACGATCTCCTTGTCCTCTTAACAGCTGTGATTACACTCTGGAGGTTGACTTTTCTCTGCAAGTTCTCTTCGACTTTGGGCTTTATCATCCTTGCTATTGCGCTGAGGTTCCCATATTCTCTTCTAATGGCATCTTGAAGAGCGATATCGTTTTCTATGATCGTTTTGACAGCCTTAGATACAGACTCCGATCTTGATAGAACGCTTGTTTTAACTACGGGCATAATGTTATTCTTCATTCTTATTTTTTTATTAATATTGGTCATATTAATCTAATAATGGTCAAATTAGACCAAAAAATATAAAAGTATTTCGGGAGGAATCGTTCCATACATCTATGGAGCAAGAGACGAACCTGAGTAATGATATAAATATAAAAATTGCGGGGATGGTAGATTTGACTGAGAAGATCGTTCTGGCATATTCAGGTGGACTCGATACATCGGTGGCGGTAAAGTGGCTCCAAGAGAAGTTTACATCCGATATAATCACCGTTACAGTCGATGTTGGTCAGAAAGACGATTTTAAGGAAATTGAGAGAAGAGCTGAAGAAACAGGGGCGATCAAACATTATTTTATAGATGCAAAGGAAGAGTTCGTAAGAGATTATGTATTCCCGTCGATCAAGGCTAACGCACTATACCAATCCAAGTACCCATTGAGTACTGCCCTTTCTAGACCTCTTATAGCATCTAAGCTCGTGGAAGTAGCTGAGAAGGAAGGAGCTTCTGCTGTAGCCCATGGTTGCACAGGAAAGGGGAACGATCAAGTCAGATTCGAAGTAACTATAAGATCGTTGAATCCAGAACTTAAGATAATAGCACCAGTCCGTGAGTGGAACCTCAGCCGTGTTCAAGAGATCGAGTATGCAAAGAAACATGGTATAAAGATCGAACCTAAAAAAGCGACCTTCAGCATAGACCAGAACTTGTGGGGGCGGTCTATCGAAGGGGGCGCTATAGAAGATATTGAGACAGAGCCACCTTTAGAAGCATTTGAGTGGGTAAAGCCTGTAGACGAAGCATCAGAAGAAGCAAAATACATCGATATAGAGTTTGAGAAGGGAGTACCCGTATCTGTGGATGGTGAGGAGAAAGATCCTGTTGATCTCATATCTTACGTCAACCAAGTTGCGGGGATACATAGCATAGGTATAATCGATCATGTCGAAGATAGACTGGTTGGGATAAAGTCTCATGAAGTTTATGAGTGCCCTGCAGCTTTATGCATTATCGAAGCTCACAAAGATATCGAGAAGCTTGTATTGACTCGCCATGAGCTATTCTTCAAGGAGATCGTAGACTCTCAGTGGGCATGGCTTGTCTATTCAGGTTTATGGCTCGATCCTCTGAGAGACGGCCTTGACGCTTTCATCGATGTGACCCAAGAGAGAGTGAAAGGCAAGGTGAAGATGAAACTATATAAAGGCAATTTTAGAGTGGTAGGCAGATCTTCAAGATATTCTTTGTACGATCTTAACCTTGCGACTTATGGGATATCATCCAAATTCGATCAGTCACTTGCTCGAGGTTTCATAGAGCTCTGGGGGCTGCCCAGCCGTGTTGCCCATTCGATATCCAAGATGAGTGAGGATCAGAAGTGAGGTGGATGCATTGGACATATTGAGGGGAGAGAGATTGTCAGAATTTTCTGATGAGGCTGCGAACTATACTTCATCGATCGACAGTGATAAGTTTCTAGTTTCGCCTACGATAAAGATCAATAAAGCACATATCCTCATGCTCGTTAAGAAGGGGATAATCGATCAAAGGGAAGGTTTCAGTTGCATCAAAGCCCTCGAAGAGATCCCTAAAGAGATGGAGATGGATCCAAAGCTCGAAGATGTTCACATGAACGTAGAAGCCTTGGTCGTGAAGGAAGTAGGAGAGAATATTGGTGGGCAGCTAAACCTAGCCAAAAGTAGAAACGATCAGGTCGCTACAGCGATAAGGATGACCTTAAGGGAATTCATATTAGACATAAGCTCAGCAATTATTCGGCTAAGGGAGGCGATCCTCCAAAAATGTAAGGAGCATCTAGATACGGTTATGCCAGGCTACACCCATTTACAACATGCCCAACCTGTGACACTTGCTCACCATCTTCTTGCTCACCATGATTCATTGATGAGAGATGAAGAGCGTTTGACGGGAGTTTATGAACGAGTGAACCTGAGCCCTATGGGAGCCTGTGCATTGGCTACTACAGGCTTTGAAATCGACAGAGTTATGGTATCCGAACTCTTAGGCTTTGATGGGTTGGTCGAGAACTCTATAGATGCAGTAAGCACAAGGGATTTTGCAGTAGAAGCCATATCGAACCTAGCTATACTTATGACAGACCTGAGCAGATTTGCAGAAGAACTGATCTTTTGGAGCAGTCATGAATTCTCCATTGTTGAGATGCCAGATGAGTATGCATCTACAAGTAGTATAATGCCACAGAAGAAGAACCCTGTGGTGGTCGAACTTGTCCGTGCCAAAACTTCTAATGTTTATGGCAATCTATTGGCTTCTCTATCTATCTTAAAGGCTCTGCCTTATAGCTACAATCTAGACTTACAAGAGCTGACACATCATATATGGGATGCATGTCAGACTGCTCTTTCAACGCTCGATATATTCGCCCATATGCTTAAGAAGATGAAATTTAATACCAAAAGGCTACTTGAGCTTGCCCAGAGCGAAATGTCAACAGCAACAGAGTTGGCAGATACGATCGTCAGAGAGCTGGGTATTCCCTTCAGAACTGCTCATAGGATAGTGGGTCTGCTTGTCCGAAGAGCTTTGGCTGATGACAAGAGTCTTGATCGAGTAGTTAAAGAAGATTTGGACGGAATCGTAAAAGCGACTACTAGAAAGGGGATACATATCCCTAATGAAGCTAAGCAAAAAGCTCTCGACACCATCGAAAATGTCAAGATAAGATCGGTAAGAGGGGGACCGAGTCCGAAGGAGGTCGCTAGGATGTTAAAGCAGAGAAGTAATGCTTTAAAAAATTATAACTGGGTCTCTAAGAAGAGAGAGGCGCTAAAGATTTCACATGATAGGTTGGCTGAAGAAATCTCAAAATTAAAGGAGGTGGTCGATGTATGAAGACGAAGTGTCTGGAATGTGATGGAGATATAGAATTACCGGAGGACGCTATAGTAGGTGAGATAGTTACATGCCCCGATTGTGGACTCGATTACGAAGTCTCTAAAGTAACTCCTAAGGGAGTATCTTTGAAAAAAGCAGAAGAGATAGGAGAGGATTGGGGAGAATAAAGTATTGGGGAAAAGCATAGGGCTAGTGTTTGATAGGATACGCTGGGAAGAAAAGGCGATCATAGAGAGGAGCAAAAAGAAAGGTTTGAAGATAAAGCTCTCAAACGCACAGATCCTATGCTTACATGCTCAAAGTCAAGAAGATTTCAAGGCTATTTTTGGGGATGTCGTTCTACAAAGGTGTATAAGTTACTTCAGAGGTTTCCACATCACTGCCTTTTTAGAGAGCAAGGGTATAAATGTGATAAACCCATCAGGGGTAGCCCAGATATGTGGGAACAAGGTTTTAAGTACATTAGCTCTATTGGAAGCTGGAGTGCCAACACCTGATACTTTCATCGCTTTTTCAGAAGAAGGGGTATTCAAGGCCCTCGACGAGTTAGGCTATCCTGCTGTTCTGAAGCCGATAATAGGCAGCTGGGGAAGATTGGTTGCACCCCTTAAAGACAAGGATACGACAGAGGCCATAATAGAGTCGAGAGAACTATTGAGTAACCCCCTTCACAAGATATATTACATCCAAGAAATGGTGAGCCGGCCACCAAGAGATATAAGGACAGTAGTCGTTGGCGATAGAGTGGTAGCCTCTGTTTATAGATATTCGTCTAAAGAGGATTGGAGGACGAATGTAGCGAGGGGGGGTAGAACCGAGCCCTGCCCTCTGACGAAGGAGCTCGAAGATACTGTGTTGAAGGCTGCAGAGGCTGTTGGAGGAGGAATTTTGGGGGTGGATGTTATGGAAAGTCCAAGAGGAATTTTAGTCCATGAGGTAAACAACACAGTAGAGTTTAAGGGCGCCATGGCTGCTGGTGCAACGGACATACCTGAAGAGATCTTAGGTTATGCTATAGAATTGGTGAGAAGATAAGATGAAATTGAAAGTCGGAATAGTGGGAGCTTCGGGGTATGTAGGGGGTGAGCTGCTAAGGATACTTCTCTTCCACCCTCAAGTCGAAGTAACATGTGTGACTTCAAAACGCTATGTGGGGGATTATGTACACCATGTCCATTCGAACCTTAGGGGCATAACCGACCTCAAGTTCATCGACCACAACTCAGAAGAGATAGCAGATAAGTGTGATCTCATCTTCTTCTCCTTACCTCATGGCTCATCTGTAAAGATGATTCCTGACTATGTAGATAAAGGAAAGAAGATAATCGATCTAAGCGCAGATTTCAGATTGAAGGATCGTGAAGATTATCCGAAGTGGTATGGGTACGAGCACCCTTTCCAGGACTTGCTCAAGAAGTTCGTCTATGGAGTTCCAGAACTTCATCGTGAAGAGATAAAGAATTCATCCTTGATAGCCTGCCCTGGTTGCATGGCAGTTGCCTCTATCCTCCCTTTAGCACCTCTCATAAAGAGTAATCTAATAGAAAAGGACAGGAT
The DNA here is from genome assembly GCA_024256245.1 of Candidatus Methylarchaceae archaeon HK01M. Lineage (GTDB taxonomy): Archaea > Thermoproteota > Nitrososphaeria > Nitrososphaerales > JACAEJ01 > HK02M2. The sequence goes on along the minus strand of JAKLZD010000160.1, from coordinate 3,703 downwards.
AGTTGTGGATGTCAAGATAGGCTCATCAGGGGCAGGAGCTGCTCCTTCGCCAGCGACTCATCATGCTATTCGCTTCGGAGTGATAAGACCGTATAAGCCAGTTGGCCACAGACACACAGCAGAGATCGAGCAGGAACTCGATCGTCTTTCAGGAGGTAATGTGAAGATCGCTATGTCAGCCCATGCAGTTAATATAGTTAGAGGCATCCTGGCCACTTGCCACACATTCACGTTGAACCATCTCACCATTCGTGATTTATGGAAGATTTACAGAGGCTTCTACCAAGGAGAACCTTTCATAAGGCTCGTTAGGGATATGAAAGGTCTTTACAAGCTTCCTGATCCAAAGGTCGTAATAGGCTCCAACTATTGTGATATAGGGTTCGAGACAGACGAACATATCGATAGAGTTGTCGTCTTTTCGGCCATAGATAACTTGATGAAGGGGGCGGCGGGAACTGCTGTGCAGAACATGAATATAATGCTGGGCCTCGATGAAAAGACAGGTTTACAAAGTCCAGGGTTACACCCAGTATGAGAGAAATGGTCATAGTAGTAAAGATAGGGGGAAGCATTTTAAAAAAAGGGATGGACCCTAAGATATTGAGAGATCTAAAGGATGCTTTTATCCAGAAGAGGGTCTTGCTTGTTCATGGAGGCGGAGATCAGGTTACAGAGATAGCAGAGAAGTTGGGGAAGTCTCAGAAATTTGTCGTCTCACCTGGAGGCATCAGAAGTCGGTATACAGATTGGGAGACGGTGGTTATCTTCACGATGGTTATGGTTGGCAAGATAAACAAGGTGATAGTCACTGCACTGCATAAGGCTGGAATAAAGGCGCTTGGACTTTCAGGAGTGGATGCCTCTGTCATAAGAGCTGAGCGAAAAAAGAAACTGATAATCATAAACGAAAGAGGAAGGAAGATGATGATCGACGGAGGCTATACGGGAAAGATCAAAGAGGTAAATTCCGATCTGTTGAACCTCCTACTTGATAAAGGTTACATGCCTGTCATAGCACCTATAGCAATTGGAGATGAAGGAGAGTTACTGAATGTGGATGGGGACAGAGCAGCGGCATATATAGCAGGGAGTATCAAAGCAGACAAGATCATCTTTCTTACAGACGTCCCAGGAGTATTTCTGGATGGCAAACCTATATCAAAGATAAGTATTCTGGAAGCTAAAGAAATTATGCCAAAGATAGGTTTCGGCATGGAGAAGAAAGTTCTGGCTTCTTTAGAGGCGGTAAGTATGGGTGTGAAAGAGAGCATCATAACATCGGGGATCATAGAAGAGCCTTTAAAGTTGGCAATCGAACACAAGACGGGTACGGTGATATATTCTGGATGAAAAGACGGTAAAGAAGATCGAGGACAAGCATCTTGCCAAAGTTTACGAGAAATTACCGGTAGTCATAGTAAGGGGAAAGGGGGCTATCCTATGGGATATAGATGGAAAGAAGTACATTGACTGCATGGGGGGTTATGGCGTTGCGATAGTTGGACACTGTAACCCACGTATAGTAGATGCATTAAAAGAACAGTCAAAGAGGTTGATCACATGCCATGGATCTTTATACAATGATGTAAGAGCCGACCTGCTTGAAAAGATCACTAAGATCTCGCCCAAGGGGTTGGACGAAGTTTATCTTTGTAACAGCGGTGCCGAATCAGTTGAGTGTGCCTTAAAACTAGCTCGAAAATATTCTGGAAGACCCGAAGTAATAGCCATGACAAGGAGTTATCATGGTAAGACTTTAGGAGCGCTATCAGCAACTTGGAATAAAAAGTATCGCTCAGAATTTGAGCCATTGGTTCCAGAGATAAAATTCACTTCATTTGGGGATGCAGACAAAGTGAGAGAAGCTGTAACAGATAAGACTGGTGCGATCATAGTGGAGCCTGTACAAGGAGAAGGGGGCATACATGTGGCACCAGATGGATTCTTAGAGGAACTTAGAGAGATCTGTTATGAGAGAGACATCTTACTTATTTTCGATGAAGTCCAGACAGGGTTTGGAAGGACTGGCAAGATGTGGGCATGTGAGCATTGGAACGTTATTCCAGATGTTATGTGCTTAGCAAAGGGAATTGGAGGAGGGTTGCCATTAGGGGCAACTTTAGCCAAAGAAGAGGTTATGTCAACATTTAAGGTTGGAGATCATACAAGCACACTTGGTGGTAATCCTCTATCGTGCGCTACTGCATGTGCAACCATAGACTACATATTGGAGGAGAATCTGGTCGAAAGAGCTATGAAATTAGGAGCAGTCTTTAGAGATGGGTTGGAGAGGCTAAAGATGAAGTATCAAATAGTTCGTGAAGTCAGAGGGTTGGGCCTGATGTTGGGCATGGAGTTAAGGTTCGATATTCGGAATATCTTGATGAGAGGAGTTGAAGAAGGGGCGATCATGCTCTATTCAGGCAGAAACGTCTTGCGTTTTCTACCGCCTTTGATCATAAGTGAAGTCCAAATTCATAAAGCGATCGATATACTCGATTCTTTGATATCCGAAGAGGAGGATCTAAGAACAGGTAAATAATTGGAATTGGCAGGAATTTCAGCTCCCTCGCAGCGGCGGAAGTCGTTAAATAGTGCGACAAGAGCAGTCGCATCAACATTTGGCGTTCTTGTGGGACTTGCTGGTGTAGAGCATGGTTTCTTTGAATTGCTTCAAGGCAATGTTACGCCAAGCAGCATAATGATAGATGCAATTGGTCCATTGCAGAGGTTTTGGGAGTATGGAACTGAAACTGCTTTAACAATTTTTCCCAACTTTTTTATAACGGGTATTCTAGCAATAGTCTTCGGCCTACTAGTCACGATATGGGCGGGTGTGTTCATTGATAGGAAGTACGGTGCAGGGATTCTAATGATTCTTTCAATCATACTGTGGTTGGTTGGAGGAGGCTTTGCACCAATATTCATGGCAATATTTGCCAGTGCCGCCGCAACTAGGATAAACAAGCCGTTGAATTGGTGGCATGCACATCTCCCAGCATTCATACAGGGGTTCCTTGCTAAGTTATGGCCGTGGTCTATTATTTCATTCGTTGTAGTGTTTGTAATTGGTGTTGAGATCGCAATCTTCGGTTACCCCTTGTTGTGGTTCTATAGTGCAGACGTTACGTTCAGCATTCAATATGCTTTAGCTTACATTATGGTTGTATTTTGGCCGCTTTCTATCCTTACTGCATTTGCGTATGATATTCAACGGAGAAATGCGGAATAACCGAACACATTCACTATTATAAATTAGTTGCATAGAAAAATCCCAAAGCAAGAGGAATTAAAAGATTAATATGAATCCATGTAAGTCCTAAATTCCGAGAATTTAAACCGATGTGTAAACCTAACCCCCTCATTAAAGTCAAGAATCTCACTTCTGAAGTCTTTTTGTAATCAAAGTCTAAATAACAGCGCAGCATTCAAAGATAATACAGTGGTGGAGAAATGGAAAGGGCTATAGTTATTTACGACACAAAATTTGGAAACACCGAAAAGATAGCCAAAGCATTGGCACGTGGTATGGAAAAACAAGGGTTTAAGGTCGATTGTGTCAGAGCGGATGAAGTTGATATCGATAAGCTGATTGAATATGATTTTCTAGCAATTGGCGGACCCACACACGCTTTTCGCGTATCAAAACCGATGAAAGCCTTTCTTGAAAAACTGAAAAGCGTGGATATTAAGGGCAAGA
>JAKLZD010000076.1 GCA_024256245.1 Candidatus Methylarchaceae archaeon HK01M | reverse complement strand
AACCTTCATTTCATCCCTATTAATTACAAATTCTGCCTTACCCAGAGCAGTTCCTATGTGTCCACGGGCTCTAACTCTTATCATACTCCTTCGAATAAGATTGGATGGTTTTCCTCATAAATTTATACTTAAAGATTAGTCTTTTACTCTGATTCGCCCTCATCCTCCGATGCTTCTTCAGGGATGCCTTCGCCTTCTTCCCCTTTTCTCTTAAGATTCGTAATATATCCAGCGATCTTGTTTCTCAACTGCTTAGACCTCACTATAGACACCTGTCCTAAAACGGTTTTGTTCTTATCGAAGTCATCAGTGAATAAATCGCCGTACTTCTCCCATATCTGGATCGAGATGCGTTTTATGCGGTTCATGAGTTGCACCGAGGCAAGATGAAGAAAAAACTTCGAGTATATATAGGTTAAGGGTCTAAAATAAAATCCATTTTCATTAATTTTTTAATTAAGGAACTATTAAAAGCCACTTCAGAAGGTTTTTAAAGACAATTTTTGTAGGGGATTATGTGGTTCAGGTGCTACGACCTCTCTCAATGATAAGTTTCGATCTCGCTATACCAAGACCCTATGAAGATGAAGTTGTAGAGGAGATCGGGAGGCTTGGAATAGTCCAACTTACCAAGGAAAGGGTTGAAATAGGCGAGGAAGTTAGTGAGCTTCCAATCTATGACAAGTTTCTAAGGGTCAGCGATAGAGCCTCGAACCTTCTAACATCCCTTGAAAATTTTCTAGGTTCTAAAGAGGATTATGGGAGAGCAAAGAAAAGACTGAAGATAAGTCTTGATGAAACAGAAAAGTTTAGTGAAGAATATGGGAAGATGGTCGATGAGATAGCTAAAGAATCCGATAACATTCAAAGGGAGCACGAGGAGCTTAAGGGTATAACGGACGATCTTGAATTCTTAAAGATGTATAAGATGAGGCTTGATAGGATAGGAGAATTCAAACATGTTTTAGTGAAGGTTGGTTTCATTCAAAACGTCTTTCTAGATTCACTTGAGGAGTACTTAAAAGACTTGGAGACGGTCTATGAAGTCAAGCCTGGAAGGCCGAAAGAATCTTTCGTAGTGATAGTGGGAAACTTAGATTATAAGTCAAACGTGGAGAAGGCCCTGACCCTCTTAAATTTTGAAGAAATGAAGTTCCCAAAATGGGTCAACCCAGATCCTATATTGGCGTTACAAGATATAAAGAAAAAGATGGATGCAGATACAGATAAAACTCGAGATCAATATAAAAGCTTGATTAAGATAAATGAAGAAATCTTGGAGAGAAAACCCTATATAGACTTTATGAGGGATGTCAAATCATCTCTATTTAGGACTAAGAGCCTTAGCCTGCTTCACGGATGGATTCCTGCTGAAAAGAGGGATGTCTTGAAGGATAAAGTTGAGGCCCTTACCGAAAAAGTCATGTACCTAAAGTTTGAGAAACCAAAGCATGAAGAATCCGTCCCAACCAAACTTAGAGATAAGGGATTTTTATCCAAATTCGAGCTACTCACAGTCTTAAGGGGTATACCAAACTACCATGAAATAAATCCAACGCCAATATTCATGATACTTTTCATCCTTATGTATGGGATAATGTTTGGAGATTTGGGAGGAGGAATCGTCCTTTCATTATTGGGAGTATTTTTTATCACTAGAAAGGGAGGGTTATTAGGAATAGGTCGTCGGAGTATAAACAAACTCGGCTGGATAATGATCTTCTCAGGGGCAGTAGGTGCATTCTTTGGATTGCTCTATGGAGAAGTCTTCCTCTTTGAATCTCATCTTCTCGAAGAAGTGCGGGAGGCTCTACACCTGCCAGCTCTTGGCCTTCTAGTTGAACATGAGCCAAATGTAAGTAGAATCAACCAGATGATAGTGATAGCGTTGATCTTCGGCGTAATACAGTTGATAGTAGGGTTAGGCTTTGGCTTTGTAAACAAGTTTTTAAAGGAGGGATTAGTAGAGGCTGTCTTCAATGGTAAAGGTCTTTTAGGACTGATATACTTCATCAGTGGCGTAATTCTTACCATCAACATTATTGGCGCAGGATTCGACATCAACGCATTTCTCTATCCAGAGAACTTACCTTTTGTGGTAATATCTCTGTCTTCTCTTGTCTTGATATTTCTTTCACCCTTATTGGTCTCAATCATCAAAAAACGTGAGATTCATTTGGTAGAGAGGATTTTTGAGGGCTTTGGTGAGGCCATCGAGCTATTCATAGGGCTTCTTGCAAACTCCGTTTCATACATACGTATCGCTGCCTTCGCTTTGGTCCATGCAGCTCTAGGTATCTCAGCACTTCTGTTGTCACAAACGGCTGGAGTAATAGTATCGTATCTTTTGATGAACTTTATTGCGATATTATTAGAGGGGTTTATCGTTGGCATTCAGTCCCTCAGGCTTCTATACTATGAATTCTCGACAAAGTTCTATATGAATGATGGTGAGGCTTATAGGCCTCTAAAATTAAGGGCAACTTTCGAAAAAGATATAAAGGAATCTTAAGGAGGGAATTCGTGATTGATGATGAAACTGAACAAAAAGATTATCGAATTCTTTTCTAATCCGAGGAGAGCCATGCTATCTTTCATCTTTCTCAACGTCGCCACACTCATTATCGCCCTTTTTCTATTCCCACCTATAGCAAGGGCTCAGGAAGTCACCCCTGAAAGTGGGTTGAAGTTTATAGCGGCGGCTCTAGCGGTGTCTGGATCAGGCATAGGAGCAGGTTTAGCGGTATATGGAGCGGCATCGGCTGGTGCAGCAGCAATAGCTGAAAGACCTGGTGTTGCTACATGGATTTTGATACTTGCTGGACTTGGCGAAGGAATCGCAATCTACGGTCTTATCATATCCATACTGGTCCTTGGAGCATAACTTAGATCCTTGGAGCATAACTTAGATGCTTGAAGGATCAAAACTTTTATTTTTATCAATCTATCGTATAGATTCAAAGAAATAGGATACTTCTTAACCTCTCTTCTGAGAGACCGAGCTGTTTCCCTGTAGTGATGGTCGTCAGATTCCTTGCCTCAAACTCACACAAGGAGAGGTAGGCTGGTACAAAAACGAGTCGAAGGGGCTTTTCACTCATGATCTTAGAGTGTTCATGAAAGAGAGAGTTGAATATCGAGTGTTCAACATCGCCGATCATATCCTTCCCAAGAAAGTCTCTTAAGCCTTGGAAATATCTTGAATAGTATGTTTCCATTAAAACATCAAAAGTCATTTCGGGCCGTTCTTGAATTACGTTAGAGATCATCCTTTTCTTCAACTTATAATATGACTTGATAAGGGATGCTTCGATGAGTTCAGCTGGCTGATTCTTTGCCTTTAACCCTAGAGCTAATATCAAATTTTTAAGGTCCATCTCCTTCCCAATCATATTCCTTATATCATCTTTCTCAGGAAGTTTTTGTACATCGTACCATAGTTCTTTAAAGTATAAGCTATCCAGTAAGCCCTCAAAGATCAGAGTAGTGTTGTATCTCTTGTAGAGTTCCATCCCATCTATAAGGGGAGCGTATATGGTCTCCTTCAAAATCCCTACACTCTCATCCAAGTCCTTTGCTCCGACCATGGCTGGAAAGTTTACGGCCGTATATTCTCTTGGTATAGGTACGAGGGCCTCTTCAGTGATGGTCTCTTTGCCGTGTTTAACCCTTAATATTCTTTTGATATTCTCAACTTCGAGTCTTTTTGCATAGTCTTCAAAGAATTTTCTCAAAGAGCCACTAGTTATTTTGGCAATAAAATAAAATCTATCGGCAAGCTTCTTGTAGAATATCTCAGTTAAGCTTATAGCGTTAATCTTTTCAGAAGGTATAGCACTCACATCTTGAGCGTAGTCTCCCTTTAAAAGGGCCTCGACTATTGTTGAGAGATCAGGGGCCTTACTTAAAACCGAGATATCCTCGGGTTTGAGGAGATGAGTTCTTAGACCATGGGCTCTAGTTACGATATAGATTAACCCTGGCGATCTTAAGGGGAATAACTTCATGCCCTTCTCCTTCGGATGACCTCTCTAATATGCTTCGTCCTTATAAACTCCTCCAACATTTCCTCGTAGAGCCTACCTTCAATGTATCTTATAGAACTTGATATTGATGGTATCACTATCTGGTCCAACGCATTTACCTTTCTGTTAGTTGACATGAATTCGTCCACAAGCTTTTCTATCTTCGCCTCACTCTCACCAAGCCTGATGATCTTTCTAAGAAGTTTCGAGAGTTTTTCTGCAGCCTCGTAAGCTATTCCTGAAGGAACGTTGCTGATATCGATTTCCTTCTCAATTCGCAACTCTGGAACGACCACGCCCATTACGCTATAAGTCAACCCACTAACATTGATTTGGCTAACTGTGAGGGCCATAGATTGTAGATTTTGGTACCCCAGCATGGAATGGGCTTTTTTAAGATGTTCATAAGAATCCATTATTCCCTTTTCTAGCTCGCCCCTTATCTTCACTTCAGCCAAGAGATGGTTAATCTCCCCCGCCAATTGCTCTCTTTTCATCTCCAGTATTTCTTTCCCCTTTTCGATAAAGGCGAGTTGCTCCCTGAGCCTTAGGAGCACTCCTTTCGTGGCAGCTGCCCTTATCGCAGAGCTCATGTCGATTCCTACCCTAATGATTCATTTAGTTTTACATCTTCCTGTATTTAGGATGATATGTTTTGATATAGTCTTCTTTTATCCTAACGAGCTCTTCTTCAGGAAGAATCGAAAGAACTTCCCATGCTGTATCAAGGGTTTCTTCAACGCTTCTATTCTCAAACTCTCCTTGGCTCACAAATCTCTTTTCAAATTCATCCGCGAAGAGGAGGGCTTTTCTTTCACGTTCGCTTAGACCCATCTCTCCTACAATTCTGGCAAGGTCTCTCGCCCTCATGCCCCTTGAGTAAGCATCGTAAAGCTGATCTGAGACACCCCCATGGTCCTCTCTAGTTTTGCCTACACCAATACCTTTTCTCATCAATCTGCTCAAGGAGGGGAGTATGTTTATTGGGGGATATACATCTCGAGCATTAAGAGTTTTATCAAGAATTACTTGGCCTTCTGTTATGTAGCCGGATAGGTCTGGAATGGGGTGACGCAAGTCTCCACCTGGCATCGTTAGGATAGGCATCTGTGTCAAAGACCCCTTTCTGCCAGTTATTATACCCGCCCTCTCATATATGGTTGAGAGATCACTGTATAGATATCCTGGATATCCACCTTTTCCGGGTACCTCTTCTCTAGCAGCGCTCATCTCCCTTAAGCTTTCCGCATAGTTGGTCATGTCGCTGAGGATGGCAAGAACGTGCATGTTGAGGTCAAAGGCGAGATACTCTGCAACTGTAAGGGCTATTCTTGGGGTGAGAAGCCTCTCGATAGCTGGATCGTCGGCCAGGTTCATTACTACAACCGATCTTTCTGTAACGCCAAACTTTTCGAACTGATCTAAAAAGTATTGAGCTTCTTCATGCTTCAGGCCCATAGCTGAAAATACAAGAGCGAACTCCTCTGCCTCTCCCCTTACTGTTGCCTGCCTTGCTATTTGAGCCAAAATCCTGTTGTGTGGTAGACCACTTTCAGAGAAGATGGGTAGCTTCTGTCCCCTGACAAGGGAAAGACATCCATCGATGGTAGATATCCCTGTCTGGATGAAGTTATTTGGGTATACCCTTGCCTTCGGATTTATTGGTGATCCATTGACGTCTCTCACATCGTCTGAAGAGATGGAAGGCATCTTATCGATAGGTTCAAACAGCCCATCAAACATTCTTCCCATGACTTCGTCGGATAGGGGTATTTTCATAGACGAGCCTGTGAATTTTATTATGCTTTCAGCCTGAAGGCCCATCTCCCCACCGAAGACCTGTATAATTGCCACGTTTTTGCTTACATCTAAGACTCTGCCCATTCTATCTATACCATCCGGAGCCCTTATCTTGACTATTTCATCATACGCTATGTCCTTTACATCTTCAACAACAAGAAGGGAGCCTCTTATTTCTTTAACTCCTTGATATGCTAGGCCGTATATATCTTTGACCGAAGTAGCCAAATTCATTCATCACCATACTTTATATTCTGATGCTATCTTATTCAACTCGCCCGAAACCTCGTCCATAAGCTTTTCTATCGCAATTATCCCTTCCTTGTCCTCCTTGACTCTGATCATCCTCGAAATCTGTGGAAGAGATCTTATCCTTTCGATAGGAACTCTGCTCAAGATCAAATTACGAGCCTTATTATGGAAGTCGATCATCATCCTCAAAAGTAGTGCCTGTTTCTCAGTCTCACAGAAAGCGTCAACTTCATGATAAGCATGCTGTCTTAGAAAGCCTTCTTTTAAGAGCTCTGCAGTAAGGAGAGTGAGTCTCTGATCATCTGGAAGTGCGCTTTCACCTATGATTCTCGCTATAGACTCTATCTCAGCTGCTGCGCTCAGTATAGTAAGGGCTTCACTTCTATATTCAGGAAAAGTTTCGAAGGTCTCACGCCACCACTCTACGATCTTATGTGAGTACTGTGATATGCTCTCAAGCTTCGGTGAAAGGTCTTCTGCAGGCCCGAGACGGCTTGAGTAGAGACTGTAGCTCCTAAGCCAGTTTATGGCTGGGAAATGCCTGCTGTAGGCCAATTCAGCATCAAGGGCCCAAAAAACTCCAGTAAATCTCAGCGTATATATAGTCACAGGCTCATTAAAGTCTCCACCTGGTGGCGAGACGGCGCCCATGATCGTTAAAGACCCTTCCCTCTCAGGCTTTCCTAGAACCTTGACCCTTCCAGCCCTTTCATAGAATTCAGCCACTCTATCGGGTAAATAGGCAGGATAACCTTGTTCGACGGGCATCTCCTCTAATCTGCCAGATATCTCTCTTAATGCTTCAGCCCATCTAGATGTCGAATCAGCCATTAGACCTACATCATAGCCCATATCTCTGTAATATTCAGCCATCGTCACGCCCATATATATACTGGCTTCTCTAGCCGATACTGGCATGTTGCTCGTATTGGCTATAAGTAGAGTCCTTTCCATAAGAGGTCTTCCTGTTCTAGGATCTTTAAGCTCAGGAAAATCTGTAAGAACTTCACACATCTCGTTACCCCTCTCACCACACCCAATATATGTCACAACTTGGGCCTCGCTCCACTTTGCCAGCTGGTGAAGCATAACGGTCTTTCCTGTTCCGAACCCTCCGGGGATAGATGCTGCCCCACCTTTGCTTACAGGGAAAAATGTGTCTATGACTCTCTGCCCCGTTATCAAAGGCGTTGTCAATGGCAATCTTTTAGAGGAGGGCCTGGGTATTCTTACCGGCCATTCCTGAAGCATCTTTAAGCCGATTTTTTCTCCATTCGATTGGATTACAGCGATATCATCATCAACATGGAATTCCCCTTCTTCGATCTTAATTACCTCCCCTTTTACTCCTATTGGGACAAGGATTTTATGTTTAATCGCTTGTGTCTCGTCAACTTCGCCTATGATGTCCCCCCCATTAACGATCGTTTTAGGTTTCACCGTAGGCTTGAAGAGCCATTTAGCCTTGCGTGACAGGGAGTTAACTTTAATTCCTCTACCTATTAAAGGGCCTCCCAATCTTATTAGTTCTTCAAGAGGCCTTTCTACCCCATCGAATACTCTGTTCAAAAGCCCTGGGCCCAATTCAGCAACGAGCCTCTTACTCGTTGCAACAACCTTTTCTCCAGGCTTTATACCACTCGTCGTTTCATAGACCTGTACTGTAAACAGTTTACCAGATTCGTCTATTCTTATAGTTTCACCTACTAAGCCTTCTTCTCCGACTTCAACAACTTCGCCTATGGAAATGTCTTCGATGCCTGAGGTGATTATAACAGACCCAGTTATCCTCTCTATCTCTCCCTTTCTCATGCGGGTTCACTCCTCAAATAACATGTTTAAAATTTTTCCCTTTACTTCTTCAAACGTTCTACCCAAACGCGTTTCAAGAGTGTTATTGTAAATCTTTTTACCATCCATCGAATATACGATAACTCCGCCGATAGTATCAATAGCTTTATCGTCTAGCTTTATATCTACTTCACTCGCCCTCATCTTTGAAAGAGTACTCTTCATAACTTGGGTATTTTTCCTTAAAAAATCAAGATCGGTCTTATTTGCAGAGATTCTTACCTCTTTACTTTCAATGCCAGACATAGCTTCTATAGCTAGAGCCGTGAGTATGTTTTGATACCTCTCATTCGTTTTACTAGATGAAAAGCTTTTCAATCTTTTTTTAGCCTCATCAAAAGTCTTTTTCAAGAATTCTTCTTTAACCTCCATGACCCTTCTTCTACCATCCATCTTAGTCAGAGATATCTCTGCCTTCTCCTTCTCATCCATATCTTTCTTCACCTTTCTGAGTTTTTCGTCTTTTATTCGAGCTACCTTGCTCCTAGCCTCTTCGATTATCTTATCGGCAGCGATTTCACCCTCTATGATGATCTTCTTTACTTCCTCCTCAGTCCTATCCTTTATGTAAAGTTTGAGACTTTCTTTACTCATATTCCACACCTAAAACCTTCTCGAAAACGAAACCTACAACCTTACTTAAGTTCGACTCAGCCTTTTTTGCTAGATTTTCACATTCTCCTTCAAACTGCTTCATTATCACCTTCTTCTTTTCATCTATTTCGCTTGTCATCTTATTGATGAAATCCTGGAAGGATTTTTCCTTCTGAACTTTTTCCACCATCTCTCCAGCCATCTTTTTGGCGTCTTCCAAGATTTTGCTGGCCTTCCTTTTAGCGTCTTCTATAGTCTCTTCGGCCCTTTTCTCTTCTTCAATAAGGTCTATTATATCTAAGGACATTTTCATCTCTCCAGTTTAAGTTTCACTCCAACAGCTTGACTTACAAGAAAATAAAGCTCATTCAATCTCTCGCCTTTGGGTCCTTCTAAGCCTGGGACGATGGCAAAGATAGGGTAAACGCGTTCTCTCCATTTCTCTCTATCCTTTTTCAATTTTATCGCCATGCTCTCCGATATTACGACTATTTTACATTTTCTTTCCTTTATGAGTCCCTCAATCTTATCTCTTGCTTCTACTTCATTTTTGATTACATAGCCTGGAACTCCTACCAATCTGAAGTTGGTTATGAAGAACTCGTCGCCTATCGCCACTATACTCATATTACTGTATCCCTTTGGTTCACTATCTCAATTTTATTTAAGAGTTACGCAAACTGGTTCTGATGCATCTTCGGGGTATAAGGTTCAAATATTTTATATCCTTACCTAAAGATGTACTAGGAGTCAAAGCAGTTTAATTATAAGCTTATTCAAGAGATACTCTCGCATAAACCTATCAGGTGTTTATCAAATATCAAAAATTAAGGGATGTTGACTACATCCCCTCGCTAGATTTTAAAGCTAATGGGGATGAATTCGATAGAGATATAGCTGGAACTTTAGATTCGGTTAGATCGAGTACTTGATAGGGAGTACAGATGTGGATTTTAGAGTTTACATCTCTCACTTTAAATGGCACTCTACTATGAAGACTAAATGGTAGTTCAGACCATCTCCTCTAAGTGTGCCATCTACCCTCATCACTGTACTGCCATCTGAAAAGAAGTGGACCACTGCAAATCCATGCAAAGCAACTATGAATTCGTTCCCATCGTCGTCAAACACATCTCCTAAAGCGATGAATCTCCTGCCATTTACCCTCCATATCCCCTCCCAAGTCTCTGGAATCATTGTATAAGTATTTGTTTCACCATCGGTGATGGTTATACTCCCTTCTGTTATCT
>JAKLZD010000109.1 GCA_024256245.1 Candidatus Methylarchaceae archaeon HK01M | reverse complement strand
AGTGTACAACATAGACAGGGTCAACCTGATAGCCGTCAAGGATGAGATGAGCACGTGACTTTCAGTCCACAGCCATGCATGTAGCAAATGTTTATACCCGACGAAGTAATACAGAATGTTGATTCTTCATGATTGTTGGGCTTATACCGGATGGTAACCGTAGATACGCTGAAAAATACGGTATATCCAGGGCTGAGGTATTTAGAAAGGGCGTAGAAACATTAGGGATGTTCTTAGACTTCTGTTTTCGAAATGATGTCTCGCATGTAATTGTTTATGCTTTGAGCGAAGATAATCTCAAAAGACCCAAAAAAAAGCTCGAAGAGGTATTTGATCTTTATGAAAAAGAGTTTCGAAAATACTTGGACTCGAATTCAGAAGTTCATCAAAAACAGATTAATTTTCAGTTTTATTCCACGCAAAGAGAAGTACTCCCAGTTTCTTTGAGGGAGGTAATGGATCAACTCACCGAGGCCACCAAAGCCTATACAAGACACTGTGTAGTGTTTCTAATGGCATGGAGTGCTCAACATGAATTCTTGAATGCTTGTTTGAAAGCATTTAGGGAACCGGAATCAGAGATGAAGTCTCTTTTGATGGTAGATGTCGAACCTGATCTAATAATAAGAACAGGCAATCTTCAAAGATTGTCCGATTTCTTAAGTATTCAAGCACGATATTCTGAGCTTTACTTTATCGAAAAACTATTTCCTGAATGCATAGAACAAGATTGTGAGACTGCCTTCAGTTGGTACCATGCGCAAGAAAGGAAATTTGGGCGTTGATGATCACAAAACCAGGGAGGTTCGCCGACAGATTCAGACCATCATGCTTCCAAGATGAACTAGACGCCCAAATCCCTCATAGACTTAAAACCATTTAGGTATAAATCCCATCGGGCCCGAACCCATTTCTATCCAGCTCTGGATTTACTGGTAAATTAATGTCGAAATCCCACCCCCCGGCACTTTGATTTTAGGCTTATTCTGAGGCTATTTTGGCTAAATAAGGCAGTTTTGAAATATTGTGGGTGGAGACTTAAATTTGAATACATATTTACCGGTAAAAATGTTTGTCTTTCATGACCCAATATAGGTTCAGACATACATTAGCATTAGGCCACGATCATAATTAGTCAAGCAGAAAATTTCTTGGAACTTTAGACAGGGATAGCTCTTGACACACAATTCTAATTTAACCTCCACACTTCGGTTGGCGAGCTCTTCTTCTACCTTAAGTGTGGAGGAAATCCTGAAAACGTTATTTACACAAGTTTAACACAGACGGGGGAAGAGTTTTACGATGTATTGGGAAAATTGGTGAGGCACATAGTCGTTAGCTCATTCAATAGTTTAATGAACTTGATCGATGCTGCTTCACAAAGAGAGGTAAGACATGATTCTTCGACAAGACGCTGTTATCGTTGGAGGAATCTAGAGAATAGCGAATTTATATGTTACAAACTAGGTTACTGAGCTCTTCTGAAAAGACATCGTAATTCACTGAATAGTCGATTGGGCACTCAACGACAGCAACCTCATTTAAGGAAAAGGCCTTCCTCAAGACTTCTGTCAAGTTAAAGCCTCTTTCGACTCTAAAACCCTTTGCCCCATAGCTCTCTGCGTATTTAACGAAGTCTGGATTCGAGTAATCCAAGCCAAAATCTTCAAAATTCATACTCCTTTGTTTCCATTTAACGAATCCAAAGGCATTATCATTCAATATCAACGTAACGACAGGGATTTTGTATCTTACAGCAGTTTCCAACTCCTGAGAGTTCATCATGAATCCTCCATCACCACAAACTGCCAGAACCTTCTTATCAGGAACCAGCATTTTAACCGCGATCCCTGATGGTAATCCAGCACCCATAGTTGCCAAGGCATTGTCTACAAGGAAAGTGTTTGAAGCATAGGTTTTATACAACCTCGAAAACCAGAGCTTATAGATCCCGTTATCCAACGTTAAGATATCATCCTTAGATAGAGCATCCCTTACACTCTTTACTACCTCTTGGGGAAGGGGAGGATACCTATGTTCGAAGGGCTCGTCGATCTTCTTTTCTATCAATTTCCTAGTTTTCTTAAAGATTGGGAAATCCCGTTTTACATCTATCTTCTCATATATTCTTCTTAAGGAATCAGATATGTCCCCTATAACATCTACATCGGGATTGAAATATTTGTCGAGTTCTGACTGGACGAAATCGATATTCAGTATCTTCTTATCGAGCTCTTTATTCCATATGTAAGGAGGATACTCCACTATGTTATATCCTATCGTTATGATCAAATCGGCTCTATCGATCCCACAGTTCACATAATCTCGTCTGTGAACTCCAGTAGCAAAAAGACTAAACTCACAATCGTCTCCTATGACCCCTTTTCCCATCTGTGTATGAACAACGTATATGCCCGTCTTCTCGATAAATTTTAAGAGCTGCTTTGTGATTAACTTCCTATTTGCACCTGATGAAACGATGATCAAGGGATTCTTTGAGTTATCTATTAACTTGACTGCTTCATCGATCGCCTTATGATCTGGGGAAGGCTTCCTTATATCATGCCTCTGTTGGATCTTTGCATCCGTCTCATCCGAAGATACGTCCTCAGGAAGTTCGATATGGACTGCTCCAGGTCTTTCCGACTCTGCAATCTTGAAGGCATCCCTAAGAACTGTGGGAATCGTACCCGGGTCGACGATGGAAACCGATTTCTTTGTTATGGGCTTCATCAGACTGACAACATCGATAAGCTGAAATCTTCCCTGCCAGTTCTCCCTTATAGCTTTTTGACCCGAAATGGAGATCAGGGGTGCACCTATCAATTGAGCATGTGCGACGCCCGTAACGAGGTTGGTCGCTCCAGGACCAAGGGTTGAAAAACAGACACCCGCCTTTCCTGTCAATCTTCCGTAAGTTGCAGCCATGAATGCTGCTGCTTGCTCATGCCTAGTAACAATCAACCTGATTTTCGATTTTCTTATAGATTCAAGTAGATGAAGGATCTCTTCTCCAGGCAGCCCGAAGATATACTCGACGCCCTCTTCTTCTAACTGTTTTACGAATAAATCTGAGGCCTTTATCTTTTTATTACTTTGTTCTTTAAGTTCCAAATTTAATCACACTAAATATCGGTCTATCCTTTGCTCTTGAGAACATCATTTATCTTGTCTGCAGTTTCGCGGCTCTTATCGTTTAAGGGAATAAGCTCTATGTCCGAGGCTGACTTCACACCTATACCAAGCTCGGCTGCCCTCTTGATCTGTTCGAGTTCAAAGATCTTTCCATTCATAATGTCCTTCGTCGACCCATAACTCCTGAGAATGGCTACCCCATCAGCGTCTATAGCTATCCTATCTCTACTTGCTAGTAGAAGATTGGGCTCGACAACATCACCAAGTTCAGGACCCTTATTCACAAAGGCCTTTATGGCATCCATGACCACCAAGTCTACATCATAGAACTTGTTGATCTCGGATATCATACGCCTTTGATAAGGAGACCCATGCAGCTCCCACATATAATTGTACAATCCTCCGGGAACCTTCTTGGCCACCAAGCCTACTGAATTCTTCAGGGACATGGTGAAGTGACCCCCGAATCTGTGGGCTTTAAGGCAGCAGGTCTGGACAACTTTGTCGGCTTCAAGGAAGACCTTGGAGATATAGAAACCCCTAAGCCAATGAGTTCCATCCCTATCGATCTTCATCCATCCCTCTTTATCTATCTCGTCTAATACCACAACTTTAAAGCCCAGCTTCTCAGATAAGTCAAAGACGCCCATCTGCTCCAAGACCCTCCTGGTATCCCCCATCCCACTCCTCTCAGCCAAGGTCAAATCCCTTGTCCCGACTTCCTTTAACCCCTTCACGAGGGCCCCAAGAGTATCAAGGTGAGTGGAGGCGGGAAAACGGTCGGCGCTATTAAAATTCGCCTTCAAGGCCGTCCTTTTTCCAGAATAATCCTTCAGGTCGAATTGGCTGAGAAGACTTCTGATCCCAGTGTGCCTGTCCGACGTCTTGATCAAGAAGACCTCTCCAACTGTATTCTGAGTCATTATAGGATCTACTCAAGTAATCAAGACACACATAATTTAAACATTCATCATATCTAGCAAAAAAAAGGCAAAATTGTTAGACTTCTTCCCACTATACAATCCATCTTAAAACACGTGTCAAGTCCTGTTCCTTTATAACTTCATCAGCGTACTTAGTCAGATCTCGATCTTTAGGATGGAAAGCTATGCCCATGCCAGCTTCCTCTAACATGCACCAGTCACCCAGAGAGTCTCCTATGGCGATACAATTGGATATCGGGATATTCATCGAATTGGCAAACTTCCTTAAAAAGAACCTTTTACAGATCGAGCGTCTGCAACTGCAATTCGCTTGTTCCCAGCCCAAAGGGGCGAAGATCCTTCCAGTTACTATCCCTTGCTGGACTTCAAGGTCGTTGGCCATATGAAAGTCCAAATCGAGTTTCTTAGTCAGATAACTTGTGGCAATAGTAAAACTATCACTTATGACTCCCATCGGATAACCTTTCTCTTTGATCCTATCAATGGTCTCAAGGGCCCCAGTCATTAGTGGAATCTTTTTTATAGTATCCAAAATTTCTTTTGCATCCAATCCAGCTAAGTGCTTGGCGATGATCTTAGATTTCTCTAGGGGCGGGATTCTTCCTCTCATTATGCTTTTAATTTCTCCTAAAAATCCAAACCTTTCTCCAATGAAGTAGATGACCCTGCCATTAAGTAAAGTTCCATCCATGTCGAATGCGACTAGTTTAGATCTTCTTCTCAAATCGTATCTCCCCTTTCTTTTCGTGCTTTTTAAATCCAAATTAAGATGTTAATTCTTCAGTATTTTAATAACAATTGATATGGAGAAATTATTTAGATTAAGGATCGATCAATAAGATAGTTATACTCCCTCTTTAGAACTCTTCAAAGAGATCATCCCATCCTTCAATATAAGTTCATAAGTGTCATTGACCTCGAATCTTATTCCCAATCTGTCATATTCATCTTCTGTAAGTAATATAGTGAGCTTAGGTGAGACTATCTCTTTTATATGGGGAAGCATTCCAAGGCTTTGAAACTGTGAAAGTATCCCCTGCACCAGCCTAGCCTCTTCTCCAGACACAGGCAAGACGTTACTTTTTCTAGGTCTAACCTCCACCAACTCTATCCGCTTGCCAGGCAAACCCGTCGCAGGATCGTTAATACTCGTTATCCTTTGCACTCTGACATATTTTCTGGGGTAACTTTCCTTAGTCATAATCCATTAATATCTGCCAAGACTTTCTATTAAATAATCCCTTGAAAAGCGAATAATAATTAGGCAAAAAGCGAATAATAATTAGGCAATTTCTATTAATATTTAAAAATAATTCTTATATGGCGAAGTAGAAGGAGGTGAGAATAGCAATTAAGAAGAGGTTAATTATCGGAATAAATATCATCTTATTATTTCTTGTACTTTATCTTCATTTAGTGACTACGCTAACCCTTGTAAATGATCTAGACGGTATGACTAACATTTTTGCAAGTTATGAGTCCCTTTGGCTTACAATTGGTAATAATACTGGAAGTAGTGTCGGATTATTTGACTTAGTTTTAATATCAATAATCTCACTAATTGTTATTAATTTCATTCTATTCATCATAGAAAAGGATTAGTTACCTCCTATTCATTCCATTCTAGCTGATTTTGATTCCTTCCAACTGATTTCTTTCGGAACGATGCTGACTTCAGCCTTTATCATATATTCTCCTGAAGGAAGGTCATCTATTAAAAAAATCGTAAGGGTCTTATTAAAGTTAGTTACAGATGCTGAGACAAGAGATAATCCAAGAAAGGAGTAAGAGAACAAGACCAGTTGGTAAATCTTCTAATCTATTTTAACGCATTGTTTATAATGCAATAAAACTTATTAATGAAAAACTTTATTAGTAAACATTCTTTGCTTTCTTAAGGTGTAGCAATAAATATTGTGTGAGCACGGAATAGGTGGTAAAACTCCTATTAGAAAGGGCGGTGCGTCCACTTTCTTCTTCCATAGATGGATTCTTCTAACCGCTTCCTTTAACTTCTCTCTTAAGAATTTCCCAGCGGGTGTCTATCTTGATTAAAGCCATTTTGGCTTTAGAAGATGGGACAATTTTAAATGGTTTTGGTTTTGGGTATCCTTGTGAAGTTTCTGGGGAGGTCGTCTTTAACACAGGAATGGTCGGCTACACCGAGTCTTTGACCGATCCTTCTTATTACGGACAGATATTGATTCAAACTTATCCTTTGGTTGGAAATTACGGTATACCATCTTACTCGATCACCGATGAATTTGGAATCCCCTTACACTTTGAATCGGATAAAATTCAAGTAAAAGGCTATGTAGTATCTTCCCTAGCAAAAAATCCTAGCCATTGGTCTTACAAGAAGACATTGAATGAGTGGTTGTACGAACAAAAAATCTCTGGCATAGAAGGCATAGATACGAGAGAGCTCACAAAGAAGATAAGAGTCAAGGGTACAATGCTGGGGATTCTTAAAGTAGCAGAGGAGATCAATTTCGAGAAAATTAGATCAGAATTGGGAGAGATAGAAGACCCCAATAAGCGAGATCTGGTAAAAGAAGTGACTATAAATAATCTAGTCGAATATAATTTAGGAAGATCGCCAAAGATCGTTCTGATAGACTGTGGCACTAAATTTGGAATAGTAAGAAATCTTCTACAGAGAAAGGTAGATGTAGTGAGAGTTCCTTACGATTATTCAATTGAAAAGGTTCTAAAATTAAACCCATCTGGAATTGTGATCTCTAACGGTCCTGGAGACCCGAAGAAATGTGAGAAGACTATCCAAACTGTTAGAGAGCTTCTGGAGACCGATCTGCCTATAATGGGCGTCTGTTTGGGCAATCAAATTCTTGCCCTTGCAGCAGGCGCAGATACCTATAAAATGAAGTTTGGACATAGAGGTCAGAACCATCCCTGTATCGATCTATTTACCAAAAGATGCTATATAACCAGCCAGAATCACGGATATGTTGTCGATGATGAAAGTTTAAAAGAAACTGGATTTGATGTATGGTTCAAGAACGTGAACGATGAGACCGTAGAGGGCATAAAGCACAAAAAGAAGCCTATATTCGGGATTCAATTCCATCCAGAAGCGTCCCCTGGTCCCTATGAAACTGGATCTTTATTCGATTACTTTATCGAAGAGGTGAAAAGACCTGGCAAAGTTTGAATGGATAAAAAAGGTTCTGATTCTAGGGAGTGGAGCGATAAAGATAGGGGAAGCAGGGGAATTCGATTATTCGGGTGCACAAGCCATAAAGGCTCTGAAGGAAGAGGGGATAAAAGTTGTACTCGTCAATCCCAACATAGCAACGATACAGACTGATAAAAAATTTGTTGATAAAGTTTATTTTCTTCCAATAAATTCAGATTTCGTTGAAAAAATTATAGAAAAAGAGAGACCTGATGGAATACTTTTAGGGTTTGGAGGTCAAACCGCACTGAATTGTGGTGTAGAATTGGCTGAAAGAGGGATTTTAGAGGAATGGGATGTAAAAGTCATAGGAACTGGGATAACAGCGATAAAGATCGCAGATGATAGAGATCTATTTAGGAAGACAATGATCGAGAACGGTATACCTATACCTCGAAGCAAGAAGGCAAATTCTATCTCTGAAGCAGTGCAGGCTGCCGATGAGATAGGCTATCCAGTTATGGTAAGAGTTGCTTATACATTGGGTGGGCAAGGGTCTGGAGCAGCACGTGATAAAGAAGAACTGATAGAAATAGCGATGAGGGGGCTTGTTCATAGTAGAATCAAGCAAGTTTTGATTGAAGAATACATTGGAAAATGGAAAGAAGTGGAATATGAAGTGATGAGAGACTGTGAAGATAACTGTGTAATAGTCTGTAATATGGAAAACTTCGATCCTATGGGAGTCCATACGGGCGACAGCATCGTCATAGCACCTTCTCAGACCTTAACTAACAGAGAATACCATCTTTTGAGGATGGCTGCCTTCAAAGTCATAAGAGCTTTAGGGATAATCGGCGAATGTAATATACAATTTGCGATAGATCCTAACTCTGAACAATTCAAAGTAATAGAAGTAAATTCTCGATTATCAAGGAGCTCAGCCCTTGCCTCAAAAGCTACAGGCTATCCCATAGCATATATCGCTGCAAAACTTGCGGTTGGCTACACTTTACCTGAATTGATGAATAAAGTTACAGAGGTGACTACTGCTTGCTTCGAACCCGCATTGGATTACGTGGTCGTCAAAATACCTAGATGGGATTTCCAAAAATTCAAGGATGTCAATAGAAAAATCGGGACACAGATGAAATCTGTAGGAGAAGTGATGGCTATTGGTAGAACCTTTGAGGAAGCTCTTCAAAAGGCAATCAGGATGCTCGACATAGATATTGAATTGACGGATGTTGATGATATAGAAGTTGGCAAGGACGATCTCTTCGCTTTAGAGATGATAGAATATGGATTGGAAAACCCGACAGATAAGAGAATTTTTTTCATCGTTAAGGCTTTGCAATCTGGCATAGATGTAAAAAGAATTCACTTTTTGACCGGTATCGATCCTTGGTTCTTGAATAAAATCAAAGGAATCATAGATCTCCAAGAATCATTGAAGAAGAATTTGACCCCTGAAACAATGAGAAGAGCAAAACAACTTGGTTTTTCTGATAAAAAGATTGGTGATGTGATCAAGAAGAGCGAAGCAGAGATCCGAAGAATAAGAAAATCTTTAGGTATAGTCCCTGTTATAAAGCAGATCGATACGCTTGCGGCCGAATGGCCTGCTGTTACCAACTATCTATATCTGACTTATAATGGGGATAAAGATGATATAGAAATTTCAAGAAAGAGCAAGGTTGCTGTCCTTGGTTCTGGCTGTTATAGAATTGGTTCAAGCGTCGAGTTTGATTGGTGTTGTGTGAATATGGCTTGGGCTTTAAAGAGAAAGGGTATAGAAGAAGTTATCATGATAAATTACAACCCAGAAACTGTATCAACTGATTATGATATTTTAGACAAGTTGTATTTTGAAGAGTTGACTCTTGAGAGAGTTCTGGATATAGTTGAGAGAGAAGTTCCAAATGGAGTAGTTGTAAGCGTAGGTGGGCAGATACCTAACAATTTAGCTATGAAATTGGCTGGTAATAATGTTAAAATTTTAGGGACATCTGCCGAAGATATAGATGGAGCAGAGGATAGGTCCAAGTTCAGTACGATTCTTGATGAATTGGCGATAGAGCAACCTAGATGGAGCAGATTAGAAACCATAGAAAAGGCAAAGGAATTTGCAAAGAAGATAGGGTACCCTGTGTTGATAAGACCGTCGTACGTTCTCTCTGGATCCGCAATGAATGTCGCCTTTGACAAAAAACAGTTGGAGGATTACTTAAAAAGAGCAACCAGTGTATCAAAAGAATATCCAGTAGTCATTACAAAGTTCATTACTAATGCAAAAGAAGTGGAAGTCGATGGAGTCTGTGATGGAGAGAATGTCTTCATCGGAGCTATAATAGAGCATGTGGAGAATGCAGGAATCCATTCAGGGGATGCTACCATGTCGATCCCTTCGATCGATATTTCAGATTCTGTCAAAGACACTATAAGAGACTATACAAGAAGAATCGCTAGAAGGTTGAACATTCGAGGGCCATTTAACATCCAGTATATAATAAAAAATGGAGATGTATATGTGATAGAATGTAACTTAAGGGCATCAAGAAGTATGCCTTTCGTCTCAAAGACTGTTGGAATTAATCTGATGGATGTTGCTGCAGAAGCGATACTAGGGAAGAGAATAAGAGATGGTGAAGCTTCGGCGAATAAGTTTGGCGTAAAAGTTCCTCAGTTCTCCTTTATGAGGTTAGAAGGTGCAGATCCAATAACAGGGGTTGAAATGGTCTCAACAGGAGAGGTAGCTTGTTTTGGAAAGACCTTTGAGGAAGCCTTTCTAAAGGCTTTGATAGCTGGAGGTATGAACATTCCCAAAAAAGGCGACCCGATCCTCATAACGGTCGGTGGAGATAAAGAAGGTTTGATATCTATAGCAAAGAAATTTTTTGTAAAAGAATTTCATATTTATGCCACTGAACACACTGCACAAGCTTTGATCAAAAACGATATAAAATGTGAAATTTTGCACAAGGTAAGTGAAGAGAAACAACCGAATATACTCAACTATCTGATAAGCCAGAAGATAAAGCTAGTGATCAACGTTCTAAAGTTGAAAGGAGTACAATCCAAAAAGGTGCTGGACGACGATTATCTGATAAGGAGGAAAGCTGTAGAGTTTGGAGTTCCTGTTATAACAAATCTTGAGCTCACAAACGCTTTGATAAATGCCATAAGATAACGATATGTGCCAAAGATCATTAACATAGATCGGCTCAAGTCAATTTTTATCATATGGCACGCTTTCAGATATTCAAGGGATAAAATCTTTTTTATTCTAACTCTTACTTTGAACTTCATTATGTTTCAATTCTTCTATTCTATGGTCGATGTAGGCTACCATTTTGGTTAGAATTGGAACTAGGCTTTCGGTTTCTATCTTAAGTTTTTCTAGAGATTCTATCCTCTCTTCAGCTGAAGCCTTTTCATTCAGAAGTAG
>JAKLZD010000023.1 GCA_024256245.1 Candidatus Methylarchaceae archaeon HK01M | reverse complement strand
CTTTTGATAATATCACAGACTTCTTCCGCCTGATCGCGAGGTCTTGTTATGGCAATAGTTCTTCCTTTGAACATATAGGCACCTTAAACCAATGAAGTTTCTCCCCAAGCTTAACGACTTCGCCTATAACGATTACTGCAGGCGGGCTTACCTTTCTTTCCTTGGCCTCCTTGACTATTGTGCCAAGTCTTCCAATTAATGTCCTTTGGTCCGGTAAAGTTCCCCCCTCGATGATTGCTACATGAGTATTCAAACTCAGACCTCCTTTAATAAGACATTCCACTATCGACTTTAATTGACCTACTCCCATTAGAATGATGATCGTATCTACCGAGTTTGCTAACTTGTCCCACTGAACCTTTCCTTTCCCCTTAGTCGCTCGGTGACCTGTGACTATAGCAATAGAGGAAGAGTAATCTCTATGGGTCAGGGGGATCCCTGCATAAGCAGGGGCAGCTAAAGCCGATGTTATTCCAGGCACTACTTCAAAATCGATATCATTGGTCATCAATATCTCTGCTTCTTCTCCTCCCCTACCGAAAAGAAACGGGTCTCCACCTTTCAACCTCACTACCGTCTTGCCTTCAAGAGCTATGCCTATAATCAATTCGTTGATCTCTTCTTGAGATGACTCATGTTTTCCAGGTCCCTTTCCAACATATATCTTCTCTGTTCTTTGGGGGACCAATTGAAGGATCGATTTGCTCACAAGTCTATCATAAATTACTACATCAGCCTTTTTTAGAAGTTCTACAGCCCTTAGTGTAAGTAGAGTAGGGTCTCCAGGTCCAGCGCCAACAAGGAAGACTTTACCATGTCCCATATTTTTTCCTCCACTCGATTTCAAAAGCTTCTGCCCCTTTTTCCAATAGGTTTTGGGCAACTTCGCCACCTAACCTTTCAGCATCGTCAAGATTGCCTTTGGTAAAAGAGAAAATTTTCTTACGAGCGTCGACTGAAAAGACACAACCATAAATTGACAACGAATTATCATCGGCACGCCCTATAACACCAATAGGCACACGACAGCCACCTTTAAGCGCAAACACTAAACTTCTCTCAGCAATAACCTCGGCCCTAGTTAGAGGATCGTTTATAGAACAAAGCAGGTTCATGGTATCTTCATTATCTCCTTTTGTAACTACAGCTAAAGCTCCTTGTCCAGCAGCAGGAGTAAAATCGTATATTGGTAGGCGTTCAGTAATCACATTGTGAAGGCACATTCTATCAAGTCCTGCTTCAGCCAATATTACTCCATCGAATTGACCTCGATTTACTTTAGCGATTCTTGTTTCTACGTTACCTCTAATGGGTTTAACCTTAAGATCTGGACGTAGAAATTTAACCTGAGCCATTCTTCTCAAACTACTAGTCCCTATAACTGCACCATTGGGTAGATTTTTTAGAGGTATACTTTTAGAAAATAGAACATCGTGTGGTGAAAGTCTTTTTGGAATCGCCACTATTTTTATCCCTAATTTATCTTCAATGGGCACGTCCTTAAGGCTGTGAACCGCAAAGTCGACCTCTTCTTTTACTACAGCGATATCGATTTCCTTTTCAAAGATTCCTTTCCTATCGATAGTAAAAAGAGGTTTTCCTCGTTCTTTGTCTCCTGTAGTTTTGATGACTTTAACTTTTACCTCTAGCTCGGGATGATAGAATTTAAGGCTTTTTATGACCATATCTGTCTGTATCAGTGACAACTTGCTTCCTCTAGTACCTACTGTTAAAATCATTCCTGAAACTAACCGACCTTACTTATATTGCGCAGAGCACCGTCAAAAGCATCGATTGTATCTTCTAAATCCTCCTCAGTATGTGCGGTTGATAGGAAGCAAGTTTCGAATTGTGAAGGTGGCACGAATATACCATGTCTTAAGAGTTCCTGAAAGTAACTGTGAAACATACGTATGTCAGATAGCTTAGCCTTTGTATAATCGGTTACTAGATGAGGAGAAAAGAAGATCTGGAACATAGAGACTATGCTGTTTACTTGTGCTTCTATATGATTATCTGAAACCGAATCCATAAGAGCCTTTTTTACTTCTTCACCGGCCTTTTCGAGTTTCGGATATATTTTATTCCAATTTTTATTCAAGTTCTGAAGAGTAGCGTAACCTGCGGCTACCGAAATTGGATTGCCACTAAATGTTCCAGCTTGGTATACTTTACCGAGTGGGGATACATGTTGCATGATCTCTCTTCGACCACCAAAGGCTGCCATAGGAAAACCACCACCAAGGATCTTACCCAATGTTGTTATATCTGGTTTTATATCGTAGTATTCTTGTGCCCCTCCTAGAGCGAGCCTGAAGCCTGTGATGATCTCATCGAATATAAGAAGTATACCATAATCTGAAGTTATTTTTCTCATCTTTTTTAGATATCCTTCCTCTGGTAGAATGAGACCAGTATTTCCTATGACTGGTTCGACAATTAATGCAGCGATATCGGACCCCTCATGTTCAGCAATATCTTCTAATACTCCAAGATTGTTATAAGGCAATACTATAGTGTTTCGACTAGTATCCTCAGGGATGCCAAGCGAGATGGGGACTCCGAACGTAATGGCGCCAGATCCTGCTTTGACTAGAACGTAATCATGTGATCCGTGGAAGCACCCCTCGAACTTGACGATCTTCTTCCTTCTTGTTAAGCCTCTCGCAACCCTTATTGCATGCATCGTTGCCTCCGTGCCTGAGTTTACTAGCCTAAGCATTTCTACGGACGGAATTAACTTACTGATTAATTCTGCGAACTCTACTTCCTTTTCAGTAGGGGTACCATAAAGTGTGCCCTTTGTTAGTTGCTCTTGTATAGCATCTAATACTTCTTCAGACGAATGGCCAAAGATCAGAGGGCCGTAAGCCATGCAATAATCTATGTAAGAAGCTCCATCTACACTATATATTTTCGAGCCATATGCCTTTTCCGCAAAGAATGGATAAGGTTCAAATGCTCTGACAGGGCTATTCACTCCGCCAGGTAAGACTTTTTTAGCTCTCTCAAAAAGCGCTAGTGATCCAGTTTTGTCTAAGTCTAATCTAACCATTGTCCCGCATCCTTAGCAAAGTAGGTTATTATCAAATTGGCCCCAGCCCGCTTGATACTGGTTAGAATTTCAAGGATAGCAGATTTTTCATCGATCCACCCCTTTTGAGCTGCGGCTTTTACCATTGCATATTCTCCACTTACATTATATGCCGCAACAGGAACTTTGAATTTCTCTTTAACGCGATGTATTAAGTCTAGGTAGGGTAGGGCTGGTTTGATTATGACTATATCGGCTCCTTCGCTTATATCCAGCTCGACTTCACGCAACGCTTCATTCGAATTTTCGTAACCCATCTGATAACTCTTTCTATTTCCAAACTCGGGCTTAGATTCAGCTGCCTCTCGGAAGGGACCATAAAAGGAAGAAGCATACTTAGCAGAGTAAGCCATAATTCCTGTATGAATAAAGCCAGAGTCGTCCAAGGCTTCTCTTATCGCTTTTACCTGGCCGTCCATCATAGCAGATGGGGCCACGATGTCTGCCCCAGCCTGAGCTTGACTAACAGCTACCTTCTGTAATATTTCGAGAGTAGAGTCATTATCAACTTCCCCCTCTTTTAATACACCACAATGTCCATGGTTAGTATATTCGCAGAGGCACACATCGGTTATGATAACTATTCGATCACCGAATTCACGTTTTAATACACGAACTGTTCTTTGAATGACACCATCTGTAGTAAAAGCTTGGGATCCTATCTCATCTTTTTTAGAGGGTATACCAAAGAGGATTAAGGCTTTTATGTTTAGGTCGATTACTTGTCTTACTTCTTTAATCACATATCGAATTGGCAATCGGAAATACTCTGGCATTGACTCGATAGGAATAGGTTTCTGTACACGTTCGTCAATGAAAATAGGATAAATTAAGTCACTTCGATTAAGCCTTGTTTCACAAATCAAATTTCTCAGGGCAGATGTTCTACGTAATCTCCTTGGCCTGATTATAGGAAAACCCAAATGTTTAGATGCCTCCTAAAGCTTTCCTAATTATGTTGTAAGTCCCAATTTTCAACTTCAATATTATAACCCCGAGGCGTCACCATTCTGTCATTGAGTACATGAGTAGTCGAATTTCCAACGATAATCGTAGTAGCCATGTCAATTTCGTAGTTCAGCATCTTCTCAAGCGTAGTTATAATCGATTTTTCTTGTTCTCTTTTTGCTTTCCTAACTATTCCTACTGGAGTTTTAGGACTTCGGTAATTCGATAATATTTTATGAGCTTTGATCAATTGTGTTCTTCGCTTCTGACTTTTAGGATTGTATATAATTATCACAAAGTCAGCCTTTGTTGCTAACGTCAATCTCTTCTCTATTATGTTCCAAGGAGTTAGGATGTCGCTTAAGCTTATTATAGCGAAATCGCCCATAATAGGGGCTCCAAGTATAGCAGCTGTCGCTACAGCCGCTGTTACACCTGGGATGATCTCTATATCAACATCCGCTTTTCTAAGTTCGGCTACCTTGATGATCAAACCTGCTATTCCATAAACGCCAGGATCTCCTCCACTAATAGCTACAACTCTTTTACCCTCTAGAGCCTTCGTAACAGCTACCTCGGCTCTTTCAACTTCTTGCCTCATACCAGTTGTGATGACATCAGCATCCTTTGGGATAGTTGTTTGTATCAACTTTATGTATGTTTTATAACCTATAACTACTTCCGATTCTTCTATTTCTTGTTTGGCTTTCAATGTCATATGTTCGATTGCTCCAGGCCCGATGCCAACAACAGCTACCCGTCCTTTACGATAAGGTCTGATAAATGGATCTTTATTTAATAATTCTATCCACCTCTTGAGATAGCTATCGTCACACCTTCTACAAACTTGGTCTTTTTAAGGAGCAGACTGGCTTCATCCCCAGCAGCTATCAATGCTGCTTGTTCACATACTCCTCCAACTCCTACTTTCCTTTTGACAGTTTCTGAAGGGGGAGATAGATCAGGGTGCTCAAGCGTTTTGATCTTTTGCATGTTAATATTTTCGATCGGCCATCCTAAATCTTCAGCTGCCTCAATTATACTTAACGAGCCCTTTTTTATCTCAGCCGTGGCCAAGCAATTTACTCTATCTAGTGGAATTTTGACTCGATCTAAAGCTAAAGTAATAGCTTTGATTATTTCTTCTTTATCTATGTTCTTTCTAGAGCCTATTCCTACAACTATCTTCTTAGGGCGGAGAATGACTATAGGTTTATTTGATTCCCCATTTAGATTTTCTTCAGTGATTATTATGCCCGCATAATAGTCATTTATGATCTCTCTCGCTAGTTCGATGTCATCCACAACCTTAATCTTAAAGTCTTTAATACGTCCGCGAAGGTTACTGACACCTCTTGTCAAGACTACGACCACCCTCTCTTCGTTTACTATAGCTGAGTTGACAGCCAAAAGATCTTCAAAGTTATTGATCCTGCAATGCAATTCCCTTGCCAGTTCTTCAACACACTTCTTGCCCAATAAATCAGAAAGAGTTGTAATAACAGCCGTAGCTCCTATCTTATCAGCTATTAGTTTTGTTAACTCATTGGATCCACCCAAATGACCAGATAGAAGACTGACTGCAAATTTACCCAAGTCATCAACTGCCACAACTGCAGGGTCGATTTGTTTATCTTTTACACAAGGGGCTACAGCTCTAACCGTGATTCCAATAGCCGTAACCGAAATTATTGCATCTACCTTATCAAAAATATTCTTGATAAAATCTCCTAGCTTTGCGTTCATGGGCGATATTCCTTTGGCGGTATACTTTTCTGGAGCAAAGACTTTGCAGTTGAACTCCATTTCGCTTAATGTATTCTTTATCATGATAGCAGTATCTACACCGTGTCTGGAAAGAGCGACGATCGAAATACCTTTAGAGAACATTTTTACCTGCCTTTGCGGTAACCGTGATTAAAGGTTGGATCGTAAAGTTTTGAAAACTCGTAAGTTTTGGGTTTTAATACCTCTCCTACAATGATCAGTGTAGTTTTTTCAAATTTAGCCTCCTTAACCTTCTTAGATATATTCTCCAGATTACCTTCAATAATTTTTTCTTCAGGCCAAGATGCTTTATATACTGCTGCTACAGGAGTATCCTTATGTAAACCTCCTTGTAAAAGATCTTCAACTATAGAATCGATCTGTTTAATGCCCAAAAATATGGCTATGGTTGCTTTGTGCTTCGCTAACTCTCTGATTATTCCTTTTTCAGGCACTGGAGTTATACCTTCAGGTCTAGTTATGATCACAGTTTGGGAAATAGAAGGTAATGTTAATTGCCTCTTTAAGCTTGCTGATGCTGCGAATAACGAACTTACGCCAGGAACTATTTCGCAGTCTATTCCATTAACCATAAGATGATCGATCTGTTCCTGTATAGCTCCATAAATGCTTGGATCACCGTCATGAACTCTAGCAACGAGTTTACCTTCTTGTACGCTTTTTATCATCAGATTCATAAGGTCCTCTAAATTCATAGTGGCGCTGTTGTAAATTTCTGTTCCTGGTTTAGCGAACTTAAGTATTTCTGGGTTTACAAGTGAGCCAGCATAGATGATTACAGAAGCCTCTTCAAGAATCTTTTTCCCCTTAATGGTTAAAAGGCCAGGGTCTCCTGGGCCTACACCGACAAAGAAGATCTTGTTCACTACTTTTCACCTTTTCTTTTTATTATGGCCATTGAGAAATAATCTTCAGAAGCATACGAACTTTGTAAATCGATTAATCTACCAATCTTAATGTCTTCATCAGGCATAGTGCATCTTTTGGCTATGATGACTGGTGAATTTTTTGTAAAACCTGCTTTTTCTAGAATGGGGAGCATGCTTTCTATACGTTGAAACCTTTTTATGAAAACCAAGTTATCTGAATGCTTAACTATTTCTTCGATTTGCTTGAGAT
>JAKLZD010000126.1 GCA_024256245.1 Candidatus Methylarchaceae archaeon HK01M | reverse complement strand
CAACGTGGTGGGGTTCCTTTTACAATTACAAAATAGACTTCAACGATCCTGAGAATAAGGAACGATTGATTGATGATTTTAGATATATTTCGAGCACTTATTTCGACCATCCACTATATTATAAGATAGACGGCAAGCCAGTAGTCTATATTTACTCGGCTAAGATTTTCTACGGCGATTATGTCGATGCCCTCGCTTCCATAAGGGAGGATATGAAAATGCTTACAGGCTACGAGATGTACCTAGTAGGAGACGTAGTGTACTGGCAGCCCTCTATATTGAGCGTGGATGTAGCTCGGCATTTTGACGGCATAAACGCTTACAATATGGTAATTCCATTGCCCGAAATAGAAATCGATTTTGTTGAGAAATGTGTTTACAGGTATGGTGAATGGAAGATTTTCTCAGATACAATTGGCGTTGATTTTATACCCACAGTCATAGCAGGGTATGATGAGACAAAACCAGAATCCACGGCTCCAGTGATACCAAAGGATGTAGGCCAGTTTGAGAGATTTTGTAATGAAGTGAAGAAGTACGTCCCAGAGAACGGTTTGATCTTTGTGACCTCCTTTAATGAGTGGTTTGAAGGTACTCAGATAGAGTCTGATAAACAAGGTGAATATGGAAATTCGTACTTAGAAATTATAAGAAACGCCTATAGTGAGTCTTGAAATTCATCGATTATCCCTTTTTTAGGCATTCGAAGCCCAATAAATACTATTAATACTCTATAAGTTTGCTTTATCTGAATGAAAGCTTTTAATTTTAGTCATATCATGAATTATATAAAGGCGATGCAATGATTTCAAAAATCGTTGTTTACTCGGTAATCTTTGGTGTTCTTGCTGTTATCTTAACTATGGTGTTCTTACCACTACCTATCGGAAACCCAAACTTGGGCTCAACTCCAGTTGTGATAGCTGCTGTACTATATCCATGGCCAGTAGGAATTATCGTAGGGATCATAAAGGGAATTGGGGCTTCATTATGGACGGGTAAGTGGTATGTCGAGTTACCAGGAGGAGTAGGTGATGCTTTGATGGCAGTATTTGCGTATAAGCTATCTAAAAGAATGAAAATAAGGAACGCTGTAATAGGAGGTCAACTTTCAAGGTATATATTTACTTCTGGGGCTGTTGCCCTTCTAATTGCTTCGATGATATCTCTGGGAGTGGCGACTCCCGATATCACCAATCTTTATCTTGACCTCTCACGGCGATTACATGAGAGTGCTCCCATCTTTTCCTTCTTAACTGAGAATCCGGGATTCCTTTCAATTTTTTCCTTAGTCTGGATAGGAATATCTTTTCCCGCTATTACTCTATCGATTGCGTTGAATACAATAGTAGCTCTTTCCATCGTCATAATTATTGAAAAAAAGTCAAATCTATGAAGGAATTACAGTCCTTTTTATTATAATTCCGAGGATTCATGTGCTTGGATTCACCCCTCATACGAGAAATCGAATAGATTAGGCTGACATCTATTCTGTTACTACTCCGTTCTAAACATTTGATTATAGAACCATCTCTTCAGGTTTCTCGATTTTACTTCCACGATTGTAACGGGCCTTGAACAAAGATATCCCTATAGTACAGATTAAAACAGTCGAAATTATGACTGTTAGAACTATTTCTTGGAACATGACTGTGAGCTCACCTCCTATTCCAGATTCTACAAATAGTTCTACGAGCACTGCTGCGGCCAGACCACGAGGGATCATGACTGTTAACACACTACTATCTATCTTTAAGATAGGTGCTTTGACGGTAGAGAGTAAAACAATCCCATATCTCATTAAGAGTAATAGAAGTGAGATCATTACACCAATAAAGATGGAGAGTAAATTGTTAAATAAAAGAATAATACCCATATAGGTAAAGAAGAAAGTCCTGATTACAAATGAAATCTCCGAGTGAAATCTTTTCATCATCTTATTAGTTTCAATTCGATGGCCGATATGGATCGTCTCCGAAATCTTGATCTCGTTGCCAAGAACAAGTCCGAAGACCAGAGCAGATATGGCTCCATTGCCGCCTGTTTCTTCAGTGAGTCCATAAATCAGTAGAGCCAAGGCGAGAGTAAGGATATCGCCGTAGGGCTCATCTGTAAAACTACTTAAAACCCTCTGCCATAGTATTCCTCCAAGAAAACCGACAACTATCCCAATTGAAAAGCCTGATGCTATACCTCTGATAATCAAGTTGATTCCGTCACCTGTTTGGCTTGGAAATGTCAAGAACTGTAAGAGGGCTAAAGCAATAACTATGCATATCGCATCTGTAAAGGTAGATTCCAAGCTAAGGATAGTTGAGACCTTCTGGCTAACGTTGATCCTAGATGCAAGCGGGATCACTATGGCTGAGCTCGAACCGCCTATTATGGATCCCAAGAGTAAGCCGTGTACGATCTCCCAATTTAAAACAAAAACAGTAAAGATAGTTGTAGCTACTACCGATGTTAAAACACTTAAAGAGGCAAGTACAACTGCTCTCGGGCTCTCCTTTAGAACACCATAAAGATTGAGGTTCAGGCCACCATCGAAGAGGATGACTGCTATAGCCAAAGGTGTGAATAGTGGTGTGACATCTTCTAAAACAGCCTTGTCTATCAAGCCAAAAACTGGTCCGACCAAAGCGCCGATTAAAATCAGTATAATGAGATCGGGGATTCCTGTCCTCCTAAAGAAGTAGTTCCCCAAAAAGCCGATTACAATTATGATGCTGGTAAGGATAAAGGCTAATGCGGCATCCATAGCTTTTACGAAATTTTAAAAGAAATCTTCGTTATTATACTTTCCTAAACTACGCGGGCTTAGACTTCTTCCAACTTCTCGATATACATAAGCGTGAAATCTATTTCGGGGATGTATCTCATTCTCACAGTTGCCTTAGCACCACCGTACCCTGTCTTTACCTTCAAATCTAAGTGCTTGCCTTTGAGAGTCTCGTAATCGTAGGGGTGGTCTTTCTGTCCTTTTATGAGACTATCATTTATCTTCACTTCTATACTCTCCCTATAAGGTTGTAATCGCATAGTCTTTCTGATAGCCTCTTCTAAGGTTCTGATAATCTCATCATCTTTACAGATAGGTGTGCCAACAAACTGATGGTAGATTGCACCCAAGGCTATAGCCCCCTCGAATATTGCTCTCTCCCTATCAGTAACACTCTTGTCAAAATATCTTTTAACAGATTGTTCGATACCTTCCATAGATCATCACTTTCCTCCAATGGTTGACAACTCTTTTCTTATCTCTCCCAAGGTCGTTGTCCTCTCAGCAATCATATCGTGCTGATGTATGCTCTCCATACTCCTTACTTTAAACATCAAATGCGTATTATCTGGGAAGTTAGGAAAATCCCTTATAATATAATACATCATGTATCGAACGCAATCTTCAACGAACCTTGGGTTAAATGCTGCACGCAATATCAATTCAACCTCATCCGATCTTTTCAGAAGTTCAAAAGTCGACGAACTCATCGAATCGGTAATTATCTTGACTAAACGTGTGGCATCCATCTCAATGCCCTCAGGTATCTCTATGATTATAGAGCCGTGGGCACGTTGCATGTGAGTTGCTATGGGGATTTTATTCATGATCTTCTTTATCTGATCCATTTCTAGATCGAGTTTCCCTATCTCTTCTTCCGAAATCTTTCTAATAACCTCACTAGCACAAGGACAAGCAGTTATACCTGTCAAGCCGATACCGACCATTCTTTTAGAAATGATAGAGCCGTCCTCTCTTCTTTCTGCAAAAGCTTTCGCCATCATCTTAAAGGGTTCGTAGCTCAAGATCTTCGTCTTTGGGGTCTCTTGTTCGAAGATTGCTTCCCCATGACCTTTTACTTCAGATCGAGTTGCATACTTATGCTTCTTGAGGAGTTCCTTTGATATAGCAACAGAGACATCTTCAAGCTTATACATCTTCCCAACATATTTGCTTAGGACATCCGTGATTACCTCATAATTTCTAGATGTGTGAATACCCTTCTGATTAGATGGCAGATTTATAAAGACATCAAAGGTCGGAACAACTATTACAGGCTTGTTCTCGAGTGAGATGTAACCTATTGGCATCTTTACCCCAACAACACCAACCTTATTTAAAGACAGGTTTATATCAGGATACTTTCCATGTATGTCGGGTAATTTCACGGGGATACACTTCCTTTAGAACTCCTTTTAATAACGACTATATGTATATTACTAAAACCCTAATTTTAATCTTAGATCGAGCTTTCTCGTCTTTAGGTTGTGAATAAATTCTACTCAATAACTGTTAATGTAAAAGAGTAATCAACTCTACTACTTTTTTAAATAATAAGCCTTATCAATATCGTTATTTCCCTTTAATTGATGACAATGGAGTTGGAGAGAGAATGGTCGTAAAGGTTGGATTTGTAAAGATAGGCAACATAGGCTCTGCACCTATGATCGAACTTCTACTTGATGAGAGGGCTGAGAGAGAGGACATAGAAGTGAGAGTTATAACTACTGGTGCAAAGATGGATGTTGAGCAGGCATTGGAGATTACTAAGAAGATGGTCGATTACAAACCAGACTTTGTAATAGCAACGAGCCCAAACGCGACCTTACCAGGACCGAGCAAAGTTCGCGAAGTTTTAAAAGATGCAGAGATCCCCATGATAGTAATTTCAGATAGCCCTGCCAAAAAGGCGACGAAACAGATAGAAGAGTTGGGTCAAGGATACATGATCGTTGAAGCAGATCCCATGATAGGTGCTAGAAGGGAGTTCTTGGACCCAATCGAGATGGCTCTATTTAATGCAGACCTCATAAAGGTCTTATCAGTAACTGGGGTCTTCAACATCTTAACCTCTGAGATGAACAAGATCATTGATGCTTCTAAGAGGGGTGAGAAACCTGATCTACCAAGGATCGTTATAAACAAAGAGATGGCAGTAACAGCTTCTGGGCTCCAAAACCCCTATGCAAGGGTGAAGGCCATGGCTGCTTATGAGATAACTAGGAGGGTTGCTGACATGAGTGTTGAGGGATGCTTTATGGTAAAGGAGTGGGAAAGGTATACAGCGTTGGTTGCTGCTTCCCATGAGATGCTACGCACGGCTGCATTATTGGCTGATGAAGCACGAGAAATCGAAAAGAATAACGATAGTGTCCTTCGCATGCCTCACTATGATGATGGTATGGTAATGCAGAAGAGGAAGCTGATCGAGAAGCCAAGAAAATTAGAAGAATAAAAATTTCAACAGTTAAAAGTTGGACCAAATATAAAATTAGAACGGATAAATAGACCAGAGAATAGCATATTTTAAGGGATACAATATCCTTTAGAATAAACCATAGAGGAGAATTTGATGAAGGTTCTTCTTGTAACTGGAAAGCTAGCCAAGAATCTAGTAAAAAAATATTCTAGTGAAAGCAGTGTAGAGTCTGAGACGATAGACCTTTCTACATCTGTGGCTGCTTTATTGAAACCTAGATACATACTCCGAGAGTTAAAGGCAAGGAAAGTTGAGGGTTATGATATGGTGATCATCCCTGGACTCATCTCTGGGGATGTGTCTCTAATAGATGAAATCGGCATTCCAACTTTTAAAGGCCCAAGATATGCTGCAGATATACCCTTCGTACTGGATCTGCTAGGTAAAGTTGAACTATCAAAGACACTGCCTGCCGACGATCTCCTTGAAGAGGAGCTGAGGCGTAGAGCCCTTGAAGAGATAGAAGCTGTAAACAGAAGTAAGGATGAACTCTTAAAAAGATCGTGGAACATACTCATAAGAGACCTACCAATAGGTAGAGATTTCCCTGTAAGAATCATGGCCGAGATAGTAGATGCTCCTCGATTGACCGATGAAGAGATAATTAAAAGAGCTAAGTACTATGCCTCATCAGGGGCAGATATAATAGATATAGGCATGATTGCTGGAGAGTGCAGACCTGATGATGCTGAGCGGGCAGTCAAGGCTGTTCGATCCACCGTAGATTCCTTGATCAGCATAGACACCATGGACCCAAGGGAGGCCGAGGCTGCTGTAGCGGCAGGTGCAAATTTGATCTTAAGCGTTGATGGTGGGAATATAGAAGAGATGGCGTCTTTCGCTTCAAATACAACCGTAGTGGTGATTCCAACCAACTATCGTAAACAACTATTTCCCGAAGAACCACTGGAGAGGGTCGGTCTCATAGAGGAGAACATTAGAAAGGCTATGGACCTTGGGATGAACAATATCGTAGCGGACTTGATTCTTAGCCCTGTCATCTCCCCAGGAGTTGTAAACTCTATAGTAGCATTTTATGAGTTCGAAAAGAGGAACCCTAACATACCCCTTCTGATGGGGGTTGGGAACGTCACAGAGCTCATGGATGCCGACACGATAGGTGTTAACGCTTTACTCACTGGTATAGCATCTGAGCTAGGGGTGGGCATACTATTGA
Organism: Candidatus Methylarchaceae archaeon HK01M; assembly: GCA_024256245.1. Lineage (GTDB taxonomy): Archaea > Thermoproteota > Nitrososphaeria > Nitrososphaerales > JACAEJ01 > HK02M2. The sequence continues at coordinate 802 of JAKLZD010000126.1, read as the reverse complement.
CTACAGAAGTGAGCTATAAAGCTAGAGGTAGTGTAAGAGAACTATCTTTAGCATCCCCTCTGATGTTCTTAGCCAAAAGAAGGTCTTCTGTGCCAAAGGATCTCGGTCTCGATGTACTTTTTATGAAAGAAAAGAAGTTGAAGGAAGAGTCCTATGATAAAAGAGTCGAGGAGAAGGTGAAAGTGATCAGATCGAAAAGCGATCTGGTAAGGAAGATGGATCCAAGAGGATGCTTTAAGATACTATTGGATAGGGATGAAAAGGAGATCGTCACCCAGTATTACCCAAACTACGATCTCGATCGATGTAGTTTGATAGTCAAAGGAAAGAATGCAGAGGAGATCTATCAAACGATTACAGACCTAGAGCTCGTCTCCCTTTTTGACCATGCAGCCTACCTAGGTAGCGAATTGCAAAAGGCTCAGATCGCTCTTAATACTGGGAAGAACTACCTTCAAGATACTACTCTATTTACTTAAGGTGTAGATTGATGGTTAAGTTTGGGATTGAAATCATACCTGCCTACAACTATTCAGAAATAACCCATTATGCCAAATCTGCAGAAAAATCTGGCTTTGAATACATCTGGGTATCAGACCATATAAGGCACAGGAATGTATACGTATGTCTTACTTCGATAGCCATCAATACAAAAAGGATAAAGATTGGGCCGGGCGTTACGAACCCCTATCTCATTCATCCAGTAGTTACAGCCCAAGCTTTACTTTCATTAAGCGAAATAGCGCAAGGAAGGGTGGTATGTGGCATAGGTGTAGGAGATAAGACAGGTATGAACATGCTC
>JAKLZD010000056.1 GCA_024256245.1 Candidatus Methylarchaceae archaeon HK01M | reverse complement strand
TGATGGGATTGGCTTCTTCATGGCTATAGAGTAAAGGGCAGAGGCTTCAACGTATTCCGTCTCAGGCACTATCAGATATCTGTGTAGATCCTGGGTGCCGAATTTCCTAAGCTCTTCCAATAATTCCTTTGCTTTATCGATCTTTGAGCTTGCGTTCTTTAAATCCATCGAGTGGATGTCTGTTATGGCCTTAGCAGAAAGAGAGATGACATCTCTGGATTCACGTAATAACTTCTCACGATTCCCTTCAACTTCATCGAGCTCTCGTGATATCTCTGAGAGGGATTCCTCTATCTGTTCAAAATTCATGATAGACCTTCGGGACGAGTGAATAAATAGGTTTTGTTGATAGGCTTACTATCAACGAACGATCGTCTGGCTCTGCTCTCTTAAGAACTGGGGTAGGTAGTAAATCCCTCCAGCCCCTTTGCCACTAGAACCGCTGAACTTCCACCCTACGAAAGGCTGCGCCCCTGCAACGGAGCCCGTTGTAGCACCCATCTCCCGATTTGCGTAGATCACACCTGTTTGGATATTATCAAAGAATTTTTTGATCTCCTCTTCGTCTTCGGTGAAGATTCCTGCTGTCAGACCATAATCTACATCGTTCGAAAGTTCTATAGCCTCATCAAGGGAATCGACCTCAGCTATGCATAATATCGGTACGAATAGTTCGTCCTTAAAGAGCCTATGATCCTTTGGGAGATCGACTATAATAGTTGGCTCGACGAAGTATCCATGCCCTCGAACCCCATCCTTCATAACCCTTCCACCAATTAGAATCTGCCCATCCTTCTTTGCCATCTCTATGTACCTTTGGTAATTCTCATAGGCTTTCTTGTTGATTACAGGACCCATGAATGCTTCTCTTAAAGTTGGGTCGTCTATTACGATTTCTTTAGTTCTCTTCACGAGCATCTCGATAAAATCTTTCTTTACCCTTTTATCCACGTACACTCGGGAACAGGCGCTACATTTTTGGCCACTAAACCCGAAGGCAGACCTTAATACACCTTTTACTGCCTTTTCCAAGTTTGCCTTTGATGTAACTATTGTTGGGTTCTTACCGCCCATCTCAGCTATAAAGGGTCTTGGATGTCTGTCGTTAAAGACTCTATAGGAAGAAAAGCCAACATCTCTAGATCCTGTGAAGACTATGCCTGCTATGTCCATATTTTCCACCAACTCAGCACCCACGACCTCTCCAGCACCAGATACGTAGTTGAAAACCCCATTGGGCAGACCTGATTCATGTAGGATTTCATAGATCTTGAACCCTATAAGGGGGGTATCGCTGGAGGGTTTGAAGACAACCGTATTTCCCGTGATCATTGCCCCTGAACTCATTCCTATGGCTATTGCGAAGGGAAAGTTGAAGGGTGAGATCACTCCCCAGACTCCATAAGGCTTCATCACACTCTTTGACTCTTCGTTTGGGAATGCCTTGCCCATCTTCCTCTCATAACCCTTGTTGATCTCCATCTCTTCACTGTAGAACCTCATATAATCGATTCCTTCATCTATATCTGCCATCGTCTCGAATCTATTCTTGCCGTTTTCTATGCTCATAAGAGCAGCCAACTCATATTTTCTTTGAGAAGAGATGTCTGCAGCCTTTCTGAAGACCTTTGTCCGATCATAATATGGCATGGAGCTCCAGAGTGGGAAAGCTTTCTTCGCTACTTCTATAGCCTTTTTTGCGTCTTCTCTAGTTCCTTTTTGGAAGTACCCCAACACCACCTGTGTATCAGAGGGGCTTGTATCAGAGAACTCGCCTAATTCAGAGTAAACCTCTTTGCCGTCTATGATGTTTGGATAGCTCTTCTCAAACTCCTTCTTGATCTTCTTCACAGCCTCTTCATAATTTCTATGGAAGTCTTCAGCCTTGCCAGAGTTTAAAGCCTTTAACCAAGTATTCTCATTTTCGAATGTCATCTTAACCACACAGCCTGTTTTAAGCCTTACTTAATTCCTTCGCTCGCTCTGTAGCTTTTATAACCGCATCTATAAGGGTTGCCCTGAGCCTCCCCCTTTCAAGCTCTATCAAGCCTTCTATGGTAGTCCCACCTGGTGTCGCTACCATTTCTTTAAGTCTTGCAGGATGCTCACCTGTCTCAGATACCATCTTTCCAGCACCGAGAACAGTTTGAGCAACTAGAGTTGTTGCAATATCTTTAGGCAAGCCCAACTTTACCCCAGCATCGCTCAAGGCTTCTATTACAAGGTAGATGTAGGCTGGTCCGCTTCCAACCAAGCCAGTAACAGCATCGAAGTATTTCTCTTCGAGGGTAATCACCCTTCCTAGTAAGCCAAGGTTTTCTTTTACATCTTCCAGTCTCTCATCGGGGATCTTCTCTGAAGGGCAGACTGCCATCATCCCCTCTCTCACAAAGCATGCAAGATTCGGCATCACTCTGATGACTGGGATTTCCTTCGGCAGATATTTTATCAGATAATCCAGTGTAATTCCTGCAGCGATACTTACGAGACTCTTTTCAGGAGTTATTTCCTTCCCTATGCCCTCTAAAACATCCTTTATATTGCCAGGCTTAACAGCAACTATTATCAGATCGCTAAAGGCTACTAACCTCCCAATATCTTCAAAACATTCTATATGGTAAGTATCGGCGATATATCTGCGACGGCCCTCTACTATCTCTGAAGCGCATATATCTTGAGGTGTAAATGCCTTTGACTTAAGGAAGCCCGCAATAAGGGCTTCACCCATCTTTCCTGCACCAATTATGCCTATCTTCTTGATCAAGCATAACACCATTGTAAGGTGCTTAAAGAATTCTTCAATGTATTAAACTTTCATTTAACGGTTGTAAATGGCTATTAAATTATCCTTCCGTCTTGGATAGATTTATCTTAGGAGCCACTCCCAACCTCTTATAAACTTCTCTATATCCTCGTCGTTACATATATCTTAATTTATCTACTTCTTTCTTTAATTCAAGCAAAAGTTTCGCAGAAGATAGGCTAAGAAGTAATGTATTACTTAATACTACACCTAATTTCTTTGCGTATTCTTCAGAAGTAATCTCGTCTTTTTCATATAATTTAAAGGACTCTTTAAGAAGTTCATAGGATTTATTTGTCTCATCTAATTGTCTTTCGAGGTATTTAGCCAATTCATCTAATTTGTCATTTTTTGACATGAATTTAGTGTATTTGATCTAAATATAAGAATTTTATCATGTCGTCATCCTTTTCATTTCTTTTGTAATGAACTCCAAAAATAAAAATAAATAAATGCTACATCGAAGGTATACGATATATTATCCAAAATTCCCCTAAATCTCGAGAAGATAAGAAAAGACGACTTGGATAAAGAAATTCTAAGAGTGGGGATAATAGCCGAATTAGATGCAATAAATCTCTACGAACAAATGGCAAACATGACCGAGAACGAAAAAATTAAGAAGATTCTTTTGGATATAGCAAAAGAAGAAAAGACCCATGTAGGCGAGATATCTTGCCCCAATTAATACCCTCAACGTCGTTCATATCCATGAATAACTTGATAGACGCCTTGAACACCTTTATGTAATTGCCACTAACTAACTTCTCCCTATCATGGACGTATTTGATTATGCTCTTCTCGACCCACTCAGGATCTTCTTTTGCCTTCTCTACGATCTCTTCGGGACCCAAGCCGATATGATTCAAGAACGACATAATGGTATAGTAGTAAGTCCTCTTAGTTGCCTCGGTCTTAATACCGAGATAGAAGTTCTTTAGGGATTCGGGAATATCCTCGTCTTCTAAGACCATTTTAGCCATTAAACGTTGAATTTGGCTTTAAACTATAAAAGGGTGTTGTTTTATCCTCAAAAATGACTTTAAAACTTTCATTTGGTTCATTTACCGTCTATTCTGATGCACTTTACAACATTATCC
>JAKLZD010000071.1 GCA_024256245.1 Candidatus Methylarchaceae archaeon HK01M | reverse complement strand
ATAAGCTTCTATCACTTGTCTCTCCGATTCTTCAGAAATAATTCTAGGCACAATTCCTATATGTTAAACTGTCATTTAAATCTCGTCACAAAACCGTCATATCGTCAAATCCGTCAGAAAAACCGTCATTTCCGTCATAAAAAATTTCCTAAAGTCCTAAAATCAGGGACCCCCTATATACATACTATATGTTATGGGAATTTTTTAGTTTTAAGAAACTTAAGAAAATCCAAGGTTGGTCTTTTTTGACGGTCTAGATTCAACAACAATTGAACCAAGTGACGAAATGAAGAAGACTAGATAAGGAAAAAGAAGTTTCTATACTACACAAAATGCATCGCTAAAGTTTTAGAAGAAATATACAGAAACATTCCAGAACAATCATCTCATATTGTCTATCATTCCAAGTAAAATTATCTAACTGAAATCTTTTCTTCTGGCAGGACTTGCGAGTCACTTCTTAGCTTTTTTTCCAAATTCGGTTATTTAATCTTACTTAGCTCTTTACCCAAAACTTGTTGAAGTAAACTCTTCGTGACTAAACTTCTGATCGAAGCTCGACGAACCGAAAGCGATTTCTACACTATGTGAGTATGGTGGATGGCTCACATTATAAAGCAGAGCAGTTAACCATATCGCTTGAAGATCTGAATAGTTGATGTTTATGGCGTTAAGATACAGGGCGTCGACGATGAAGAATAGAACCGTTGCTCGAAGAGCCTGAAAGTGACATGATATTTTGTTTTTATAATAGTGTAGTAACATTTCGGTTTCCTCAGCGAGATACTTAGCAACGCCTATAGAACATAACGTTAATCTATATAGGGACACTTGATTATTTCAGTTTAGACTTGAATAGGCTATCAAAGGAAAAGAGTCCATATCTTCTTGAGCACGCCTACAATCCCGTTGACTGGTATCCTTGGGGTAAAGAAGCTTTCGCTAGGGCTAGGGCTGAAGACAAAGCAATCTTTCTAAGCATAGGTTACTCCTCCTGCCACTGGTGTCATGTAATGAAAAGAGAGAGTTTTGAAGACATGGAAACAGCCGATATATTGAACAGAAACTTCGTTTCGATAAAGGTGGATCGTGAAGAGAGACCAGATATAGATAAGATCTATATGACGGCCGTGGTGTCCATGTTAGGGCGAGGAGGTTGGCCTCTATCAGTATTTCTGACCCCCTTCCTGAAACCCTTCTTTGGTGGCACATACTATCCCCTTGAAGACAGATACGGTATGCCCAGTTTCAAGAAGATTCTAACTACAATAATCGAGCTTTGGAAGACTAAGAGGGCTGGAATCGAAGAATCGGCCGAGAGGATAACTCTTTATCTTACAAAAACCTATGAACATGTTGGAGGGGCGCTATCGGCCTTCCCCCTTGACGCTGCCTACTCATCTTTAGTCATGGGATTCGACGAAGTTTACGGTGGCTTCGGAGGGGCTCCGAAGTTTCCCAATCCCTCTCTACTCTTCTTCCTAACTAGGTACTTCAATAGAACTAAGAAAACCAAGGCTATAGAAATAGTAACTAAGACTTTAACGAAGATAGCTAAGGGAGGCGTCTTCGATCAGCTTGGAGGGGGCTTCCATAGATACTCTGTAGACCGTTACTGGCTTGTACCCCACTTCGAAAAGATGCTTTACGATAATGCCCTACTCTCACTTGCATACCTTGAAGCTTGGCAGGCTACGAGGAACCCTCTTTTCGCTAGAGTCGTGACTCAGACTCTTGACTGGGCCCTCAGAGAGATGAGGGATTCCAGAGGCGGATTCTATTCGACTCAAGATTCGGAAAGCGAGGGGGAAGAGGGAGCTTACTATGTATGGAGGAAGGATGAGATAGTCCGAATATTAGGTCAGAAGGATGGAGAGATCTTTTCAAGGTATTATGGTATTTCGGAAGAAGGTAACTTCGAGAAAGGGAGAAACGTCCTCCATGTAGAGAAAGAGTCTTCGAAGATAGCTGAAGAATTGGGCATATCTGAGGATAGTATTACTGAAGCCCTTAGGGGCTCTAAAAAGATGCTTTTGGAGAATAGAGAGCTTAGGGTCAAACCCTTTACAGACGATAAAGTTTTGACTGCTTGGAACGGCATGATGATCTCTGCTTTGACGAAGGCGTACCAGATTCTTGGATATGAACGATATCTGAAAGCTGCAGAAGCGTCTGTAGACTTCATACTTGGTAACTTGGTCGATGGCGAGAAGCTTCTTCGAAGGTGGAGAGATGGAGAAGCGTCTGTAGAAGGCTTTCTCGAAGACTACGCCTTCATGGTTATGGGTTTGATCGACTTCTACGAATCCAATTTCGACGAATCTAAACTCAAAAGGGCTTTAAAGCTGAACAAGAAGATGGTAGAGCTCTTTTTGGATGAGGAGAAAGGAGGCTTCTATTCCACCCAGGTAGGGCAACCTGACCTTATCTCAAGAGTCAAGGATGCCTATGATGGCGCAACCTTATCTGGCAATAGTGTCGCAGCCTTGAATCTGGCCAAGCTGAGTGAACTTACATCGGACAAGGAACTCCGTTCACTTTCAGAGAAGACTATCTTAGCCTTTTGGGATAAGCTCAACTTAAACCCTGAGCAGTCTGCCCACATGCTTTGTGCACTAGACTTTTTGATTGGGCAACCTAAAGAATTCGTTATCACAGGCAAGAAAAGTTCAAGGGAGTTTCAGGCTATGCTCAAGGAAATACGGCAGACCTTGATCCCGAACAAGGTCATTGCCTACAACCCTGATGGTCAAGACTCACTTATAGAGTTGATCCCCTTGCTCAAAGATAAATCGTCCATTGGAAAAGCAGTCATCGTTTATGTCTGCCAAAACTATACTTGTCAGATGCCAGTGATGGATGTGGAGTCCCTCAAGACGCTCTTGGAATAAGAAAATTAATTTTAACATCAACGGTTAATAAGGTGTAAAAGGTAATAAAATAAAAAAGAAAATTGGGGAGCTTACCTTATAGAAACTTTACCTTTTAATAGAGGAGACTTAAATAGGACTATTAACTTGAGAAGGCCGTCTTATTCTGACATCATCAGTTAACAATCTTTTTCGTATTGGTGAAGTATATTTGTAATTGTGGATTTATGTATATGGAATATACATACTTTACTCAAAATGGTGTATATTGGCTGTATTTTTACAATTCCTATTCTTCTAAATTCTTCTTCAACAACTAGTAATGATATTAGATACCAATTAAACCCCGGGAACTACGAAATATTCTCATCAGGAAATCCTTTGTATTCGATAACACCTAGTTGTTTGAGGAAATCCAATTCGTCTGAGACAACAGCTAACATTTCCACAATCTTGCCTTCAATTATACGCCAGATGACAACAGATTCCCATGTCGTTTTCTTGCCAGTAGGGGCTAAGCCACGATACTCGCCTGTGTGTGTCGCAGTTCCTTTCAAATGAATGCACACCTTATCCCCTTCAGCGATGATATTCTCAATAGTCTCATGAGTATCTGGAAAACTTTTGTAAAGCATCGTCAAGTATTGTTTGTAACTTTCCAGACCCCGCAACTGACGTGGATGGTCAACATAATCTAGTGCTATTAACTCGTCCAGTAAAGTTAGGTTACGCTTATTGAAGGCTTCAAACAAACTGCGAACAATCGCCTTATTTTCTTCTAATGACATGGAACATCGTCCTTCTTTACTATCAATACTATCGATCCTAATTATCTCTTTTCGCCACTTAATGATTCTTACGAAAATTATTACTATTTTTATTAAATCCAACCTTGAGACATTAAAATTTAGACCAATACTTTCACGTCAAAGTCCAAATAGCGCCTCCGAAGGCTATAGAAAGTTAGATTCGATAATTTCATCAAAGAGAGGTAATTTTAAATGCATCGATGTACATCTTTTATCTAAATTGTGGAAGATGATTCAAACTCAGTTCAAAAAGCAGAAGAGTAGGTTAAATGTAGTGAGGAAGATGGTGGAGATAGGGATGAGGGTAGATGAGAACGGCAAGGTGTACGTAGATGATGTAGAAATTAACGATACAGCGATTGCTAGATCAGTTGGTGTTGATCGGAGAGTTGTAAGGAATACTACCAAACAGATTCTGGATAATCCAAAACTACGGGAGATATTCACAAGACTAAGGTCTGTTGGACCCAGTCTAGTCGAAGTAGCGAAGACCTTTGGTTACGATGTCTTAGTTATAAAGTCGGACCCATACAAGCCAGGAGTCATAGCTGGTGTGACTGGTATATTAGTAAAATATGATTTGGCAGTGAGACAAGCTCTAGCCGATGATCCTGATCTGGCGCCTGAGCCTTGTCTAACTCTTGTTATAGATGGAAGGGTGCCAGCAGAAGCCATAGATGAGATAACACATCTACCTTTGGTTAAAAGCTTGACGATGTTGACTTAGTATTTTTATGGCCAATTGATATAATATCTTAGACGTGAATGAAATAGTGAAATCTTTTGAATTTTAATAATACCCTTTTCATCAACCCTTTCTTATTACCTCCAGTCCATCCATGTAAGGTCTAAGAACTTCGGGTATCCTTATTGAACAATCCTCCTCTTGATAGTTCTCCATTATGGCTATCAAAGTTCTCTCTGTTGCTATAGCAGTGCTGTTTAATGTGTGAACGAACATCGGCTTTTCATTGGGCTTTTCCCTGTACCTTATGTTCAGCCTTCTTGCTTGGAATTCTAAGCAGATGGAACAACTCACCATCTCTCTATACTTTCCTTGACCTGGCAACCACGCCTCTAAATCGTATTTCTTTGCAGCGACCGTCCCAAGATCACCTATGCATACATTCATTATCCTATAGGGTATCTCAAGAAGTTGAAAAATTTCTTCAGCATTTTTTATTAGTAGTTCATGAATCTCCCATGAATCCTTTGGTCTGCAAAATACGAATTGCTCTACCTTCTCAAATTGATGAACTCTGAAGATCCCCTTCGTATCTCTCCCATGAGCACCTGCCTCCTTTCTGTAGCAAGGGCTTATGCCAGCATACTTTAATGGTAGCATCTTCCCTTCAAGAATCTCATCTTTATGAAGGCCAGCTATAGAATGCTCGGATGTAGCTAATAAGTAGAGATCTTCTTCTTCGACCTTATATATTGCATCCTCAAAATCGGATAGAGTCACACAACCCTCTACAACATCTCTACGAAGCATATAGGGAGTTTGAAGGATTGTAAAGCCTTTTTTTCTCATGAATTCTAAGCCAAATTTAATAAGGGCAAGGTTAAGCATGACTAAATCCCCTTTCAAGTAATAGAACCTTGCACCAGCAACCTTTGCTGCCCCCTCTATATCTATCAGGTCCATTTGAAGTCCAAGGTCTATATGATCCTTTGGTTGAAATTGTAAGTTCGGTAATTCGCCCCACCTTCTTATCTCAACATTGTCACTCTCGTCCTTGCCCTGTGGAACTGTTTTGTCTGGTATGTTCGGGATAACCATCATTATTTCTTTTATCTTTTCTCCCAACTTCCTGATCTTCACATCAGCAATAGCTATCTCATCCGAAATTTTTTTCATCTCTTCTATCTCCCTCTGCGCATCTTTGTTCTCCTTCTTCATCTTTGCAATTTTCTCGGCTACAAGATTTCTCTTATGTTTTAGCTCTTGAGACAAAGTTATGATCTCTCTTCTCTTTCTATCGTAATTGATCAAACTGTCTAAAGATACATCCATGCCCCTCATCTTCAGCATCATTCTGATCAGATCCTGATTTTCACGAATAAACTTGATATCGAGCATGATAGCCACCGACTTCAAATTGTTAATTCAGGATATACGAGTTAAAAAGGTTAACATAGGCGCAATCATATCGTTGAGATTTTGATCTACTTGAATGATTCTAGCTCCCTTAGGGTATTTGTAGAGGTCTGGCAACATGCTAGAAGGTCGTCTATTGTTGAAATTAGTGTTTCTATCTTCCCAGTCGAGGAGAAATCTATTATCAAGTGATTTCCCTCGACTTTCATCTCTATGTCCAATCTCTTAGGTAGGTCAATATTGTCAGGCTTGAGAGAACCGTAGACGGCCTCTGAAATCCTGCCTTCCTTAAAATCAATCAATATTTTGACCTTTATCTTCATTTACCTGCCTTAACCTATCCTCTATAGCTTCTAAGAATTCATTTAACCTCTGAGAAGGAACTCTAGACCCTGCAGCTACATCATGCCCTCCTCCTACCCCGTCAAATTTCTTAGCCTCTTCCATAATCACTCCCAAGTTTAAGTTAGGATTACAGCCTTGAGTCAACCTTGCAGAAAAACTGATCTCACCATCTTCTGTAGTAGTCCTGACAAAAAATGCCTTACCCTCGAACTTCTTGATATCACTTAAAATTGAGGAGAGAGAGCCTAAAAGGTTCTCATCTACTAAACCATCGCCAATAATCATGAATGACCATCTCCCCTCAACTAACCTGCTATCATCGCTCATGATAGTTTGGACATACCTACTAAGGGTAGACCTGTACTCAGCTAGAACCTTCTCTCCTTCCTTTAAAGCAAGATCTCTATCTCTTAGGCAGATAGAGATGCCTACTCCCCCTCTTCTCATCCTTCCACAAGCGTTCAGCAACGTGGCGAATTCCCTACAATCCCTCAGAGGCGTATATTCGTCCTCCATTTCTAAGATGTAGACATCGCCTATCAACTCTTTTACCTCATCTGTAGCAGTAGGTTTCGAAGCGATATAAGGTATGATCGTCTCGACAACATTCTTCTTCTCCTCCTCTGATAATTCAGCTATGGTTCTCCATCTTGCCCCTTCCTTGAGCTTTATACCCGCCGATGTAAGAGCGGCGAGGCAAGCATCCCTATTTCCTGTCAACCCTGAGATAAAAGGCACTATCGTCGAAGCTATTGCCTCATGTAGGGGTTTTGTCTCTCTCCCATAAAGCATAAGGTCTCTTGTAACTTTAAGATATCCACTTTCAATAGCATCCTTTACAACGATCTTGTTCAATCCGAGCATAGATCTTCCCTCTCCTTGATCTTGCCTATCACCGAGAGCACCCACTACAGCCAACCATGAGAGATCTATGTTTTTTTCATCCATCTTTGAAGCGATTATATAACTCATACCAGCCGCACTCACCTCCTTTGATCCATCTATATCGAATTGCCATGAATTAATGACATTGTCGAGTTTTTTTTCATCTTCACCAATCTGATGATGGTCTATATTGATCCATCTGTCGCCCAGCATTTCCCTCATCTGCATCGCTATCCCTGCCCCCAACTCACAAAATATGTAGAAGTCGTAATCACATTCTTTTAGGTCCTGAAGGGTTTTCAATCTCAAACTGTTTGTTATCTTAGCTATAAAACGCCCTCCCTTTCTTAGTATAGCCTTAGCCATTATACTTGTGGAAGTTATACCATCTGCATCAAGATGACCAACGATCAGTATGTTCTTTCCTTCCCTTATCTGCTGTAGTACTCTATCGCCGATAATCTTGGCCTTATCGAATAGCCCTTCAATTCTATCCATTCATCGATCTCTCAATTTACATCAATTGAGCTATTACTGTGGAGTATTTCCATTTAGGAGGCAATCTCTCTTTGCCTTTATAGTACTTTGCCAATCTATGGATCTTAGCTTCAATCAACTCGAGGGATCTGACGTTCTTTCTATCACCTTTATGTGTCTTAAGATGAACTTGTAATCTCTTTGCTTGTTTTATGAGTCTATTCAGATCTTCGGGAATGCTAAGTCCCAAATCATGCTCTTCTAAAACTTCCGATATCGACTTTCCTAATATAGGCTTGACTAGAGATATGTTGTACTCATCTCTCAGCCTCACGCCGATCTCGCTTGGAGTCAATTCATCTTTAGCCATATTGACTATCAAAGTTACGATCTCATCTGTGCTATAAGTCAACCATGAAGGTGTTCTCTTTGAGATCGGACGTATAGATTGAGACTTTCCTTTGTTAGGGGAGTGTATACGAGCCAAGTTCTTTTTATAGAAGAGAAAGAAGCACATAAATACTTTATCTTTAATTCAAAAGCCTTTAAAGGTGGATATACCACTTGGAAAACTTTCTGAGCGCATCAGCCCTGTGAGAAAAACGGTTCTTCTCTTGTAAGGACATCTCTGCAAAGGTCTTCTTTGAGTCTTTTGGTATGAATATAGGATCGAAACCAAACCCTGATCTACCTTTAGGTTGTAATGAGATTGTCCCTTTTACTACTCCTTGAAAAGTCTTGATAATGCTTGGAGAATCGCCAAAAGCAAGAACACACCTAAACTCCGCATCTCTCTCCTCCTCATTATTCATGAGCCTCATGATCCCATCGACGCCAAGCACCCTGTAGACATAGGATGAATAAGGTCCAGGAAAGCCATTCAATGTCTTTACGAAGAGTCCGGCATCCTCGATTATAGTAGGGCGTTCATCTTTCTCTAAAGCCTTCAATAAAGCATGGACTGCTATCTTCCTCAGATCGTCGTCTTGAATCTCTTTTGTCTTCTCCTTGACCATCTTCAAATCGATTCCATAATCTTCAAGAATATCCTTGGCTTCATCGAATTTGTGCTTGTTGCTTGTTGCAAAGTATACAAGCCTTAAATCATTCAACACGAGTATATCTTCCTCTCCTTTCAATTTCTCTCACTTTATTGACCAAGTCTTTGAACATCTTTACCCCAGAAAACTCTGAGTAACCCTCTAGAATCTTGCTAAAAGCTTTATCAGCGACCTTGCTATGTGCACTTTCCAAAACCTCCTTCATCAAATGCAGATCTACAGCCTTATCTTCGAGTCTTTGGGAAGAGAACGCCAGCCCAAAGTCGATGAAGACCAGAAAATCGTTGATAACTAGAAAGTTGGAAGTGGTGAGGTCGCCATGGATGATCTTGTCCTTGTGAAGTTTGGCAATGCTTCTCCCGACCTCTGAATATAGTGTATAGACATCGCTCTGCTTTGAATCAGAAATTATCTCCTTGAGCCTTTTCCCTTTTATATACTGCATAACTATTTCTGCCTTTTCTGGATCTACGAAGTAGACCAATGGTGTTGAAACTCCAGCCTTCCTTGCATCGACCAAGAATGATGCCTCACGTAAAGTTCTTCTCTTTCTTATCCCAGAGTCCAGATCGGGTTGCCTATATGGCTTTGGCTTTCTTATCTTAAAAATAGCCTTTCTCCCGAACCATTCTCCAAGATATATATCTGCCTCAGCTCCCTTTCTGATCAATCTCTCCATTTTACATCCACTCGATCTAACCTCCAAGATTGCTTTACGAAGCTCTTTTCGACTTCCACCGAAATATCTGCTAAGTGCGCCAAGAGCCCTGTCCATGCGATCTGGGCGCCACAATCTCCGCTATATTCCTTCGGTACTACTAATAAATCAGCACTGTGCCTCTTGCTAACTTCACCCAACATCTCTTGTAGCCTTCTATTTGCAGCCACCCCACCAGTCAGTAGAACCTCTCTCTTTTCAGTAAAGGCAAGCGCTCTTTCAGTAACTTCCGCTAACATTGCATAAGCTGTCTCTTGAAGGGAGAAGCATAAACTCTCTAAATCTTTACCGTTTTGAAGTAGCTTCTTCGCAGACGTCAAGATACCTGAGAAAGAGGTATCGTTCCCCTTGACAGTATATGGCAAAGGTATAAAATTAGATGACCTCCCAGCCAACTCCTCGATCTTAGGTCCTGAGGGGGAGCTGAATCCAACCTCCCTTCCAAACTGATCTATTAGTTGCCCTATTGTTAGATCGAGAGTTTCTCCGAAGATCCTCCATCTGCCAAAAGAAAAGGCTGTAATGAGCGTGTGACCGCCAGAAACCAGTAAGACGATAGGGTCTTTGGCTCCAGTCAGCATAATTGCAAGTTCTATGTGTCCTATGGCATGATTGACAGGGATCAAAGGCTTATTGTAGTAAAGAGCAAGAGCACGAGCAACTGTAGCCCCAACCCTTAAGCACGGTCCCAATCCAGGACCAGCAGAGAAGGATACTGCGTCCACCTTATCCATGGCTATTCCAGCTTGGGTCAAGGACTCCTCTACAATTTTTGGCGCTACTTCAACATGATGCCTTGAAGCCTCTCTTGGGTGAATCCCTGAGCCAGGAGGAGGCGTGTAGA
>JAKLZD010000026.1 GCA_024256245.1 Candidatus Methylarchaceae archaeon HK01M | reverse complement strand
CCTGTAGCAAATCTTCTGAGGGTTATTTGAGCCACATCAACGGCTTGACTTATGGCCCTTCCCCGTGCCTTGATAATCACTGAGTCGCTACCGTTTTGGAACAACGTAAGGCAAGCCAAGACGTAGTTCATGACAGGCTTTGTACCGATAAATATTGGATTGGGCTCTGACATATCGACACCTAGCTCTGGAGATGAATACAAACTACTCTTAAATTTGTTATGGTCTTATTTAAAACGAGTTTAACCCGAGATATAATTAAAGAGGCACTAAAAAACTTCAGATTTATTACTACTTTATTGAGTACTTCTCAAGCTCTTCTACCAGTAAAGGTAAGAATGCCCCCACATCCGAAACTATCCCGGCTGCTTGGGCAGTCCCCCTGTCAGTTAATTTTGTAACAACTGCAGGGTTTATGTCCACACAGACGACCTTTATAGTTGAAGGCAATAAGTTCCCAACAGCTATCGAGTGTAAAGTTGAAGCCATCATGAGAACCAATCTTACACCTCTAAGAAGCTCTTTGTACCTCTGTTGTGCCCTGACTGCGTCTGTTATGACATCGGGTAGAGGGCCATCATCACGAATAGAGCCGGCAAGGGCGAAGGGTACATTATTCATGATACACTCGAACATTATACCACTCTTCAAGATTCCCTTCTTAATAGCCTCTGATAGAGATCCAGCCTTTGTGATCTCGTTTATGGCTGCAAGATGATTTCTATAACCTTTAAGAGATACGGATCCATCTTCTAAATTCATACCCAAGGAAGTCCCAAAGAAGGTATTCTCTACATCGTGGACAGCCAGAGCATTTCCAGATAATAATACATCTACATAACCCAACCTTATCATCTTTGCGAAAGAAAGGGAAACGCCCGTGTGAACTATAGCGGGACCTGCTACAATGGCTATCTTCCCTCCCTCCATTTTTATCTTGTACATGTCCTTCACTATCTGCTTGACTATAGAGACCGATGGCTTCTCTGAAGACGCTCTGCTACTCATGAACTCAAAAAGAACAGCACCTTCCCTCGGGCGTTCAGGAGGTCTGACCTTTATACCATCCTCGCCCACCACTATGAGGTCACCCCGTTTCACTTCGTTTATGAACTTACATCTCGCTAAATTCGATTCTCTATCTACTACTATGACCTTGTCCATCATCTGCCCCTCCACCTCTATCCATTCGCCATTTAGCATAATCAGGGTAGGGTGGGAAGTAGTCGAGTAGAAATCCTCTGGTAGAATTCTATCGGCAGCTGCAGGGACGAGTTTGGCTTGAATCACCTTAGGTGGGGAAGCGCCTAAACGGTACATCTCCTCCAATAGTATTCGGAGATGGTCTCTATCCCTTCCCTTCACCATGAGCTTGACATAGCTGTAGTCCCTCTTCCTTTTGCCTATCCTGAACTCCAGCACTTCGAAGTCTCCCTTTAAGTCCATTATCCTGTCAAAGATCTTCGTCAGGATCATAGAGTCTATAAGATGCCCCTCTACCTCTATCTCCTGTTCGAATGCCTCCTCATTACCTTTGGATCGAGGATGGAAAGAAATCACCTTTCACCTTTGATATTTATTACCCAATCTTTGTACTCATATAATGAGATCACTTCCATAAATGATTATGGTCATATATAATCAGAATCTTCGTCTTTGAATGGTGATTTACCTTATCTTATATTCTCCCTTGCATAAGTATATTCTGCTATAAGATCGTCTATCATTCTTTCTACATCACTCATATCCTTGATGACTCTGTCTCCCAAAAGATTATAGGGTTTACTCTTCTTTCGAATAGTGACTCTTTTATAAGAAATGGCCATCATCTGACCATGCCTTTCTCCAAATTTTAATATCCACTTCTCGTCGTGTATTTTCTTGGCATCGATAACATGATAAGGATCGAGATAAACAAAAACACTCCCTTTAATGATCCTCACTCTCCCATCATAATCATTGAACTTCTCTTTGCACAAGTCCTCACTCTCCTTTAACGTTATATCGTCTAACAATCCCTATCTCTCCACTTTTTTTAATCTATTTTTACATATTAAAAGATGAGTCATATATTTT
>JAKLZD010000142.1 GCA_024256245.1 Candidatus Methylarchaceae archaeon HK01M | reverse complement strand
TCGTAGATAAAATTGACCTAATCATTTGGGATATACCAATAGGTGAATTCGAGAGGAATGTAGATGGTGCCATACTTAAAAATCTCCAAAAGATCGTCCCAAAAGATATACAAAGTTATGTTTCGTTTGAACTAGGTTGGTGGCCCTTTCCATTTTTAAATGTACAGTACGAAAAGCAGGGAAATGTAGATTGCTTGAATTGGTTCGCTGACATCTACATAGTCGCTAGTGAAGAAGTTCGTTTAAGCGAAGGTGAACATAAGCTCACCATAGCAGATCAGGAACTCCCAATAATTTTGGAAGGTTATTCTCTTGGATATTATGAGATATTCTTAGAGCCCTGGCAAACAGATATGAAAGGGATCTTTCTATTTAGTACTCCATTTAATTTATTCTTTGGGCTCGTGAAGGGTGAAAACGAACCTGATGGATGTGAAATAATTAAGAGGTCCGACAAGAAAATAACGTATAGAATTGATGGTTTTGGAGATCTTGTTTTGTCAGATAATTTTATCGAATTCGTAAAAAGTTTGGGCGAGTCGATCAACAAATTGAAGAAGTTACTCGAATTCGGCTTTATTGATCAAACTACATACGAAATCATTATAGAGAAGATGAAACCAAAGCCCGTCAAACCGATTGTTAAGATCAGAAGAAAGGACAAAGAAAGATTAATGAGAATAGCTGAAGTCAAAGAGCACATGTCCAATAGTTGGTGGGGGAAGCTTCTAGGCATAACTAAAGAGGGAGCTTGGTACTTCTTGAATAGGTTTGAAAAAGAGAAATTCTTAACTTTGGATAAAAGTAAACAAGGCGTTAAAGCTGAATTGACAGAACTAGGTAAAGAGGCTTTAGGGTTACTCTGATATACATTATATATTAGGGGGGTTAGAGGTCGTTAAAAATATACTTTTTAACGAATTATTTAACGGTATTTTAACTAATGCTTCTTAACAAATATTTAACGGAGTTTAATGCTCCTTGATAAATCTCCCCAAGAATATCATCAAGACAATAACATAAAGAGTTCTTGAAGGAATTTAATGAAGTGTATTATGAATTGAAGTTATTACCTTCACTTGCCCCTGATGAGAGGTTCATCTTCAGGCCCAGGTCTGATATCAATGCCTTCTCAATACGACTTAGAGATGGGATGCTTCCAATAAAAATTTTGGAAATGGATACATATTGTCATTCGTTAGAGAAGCCCCCTATCGAGAAGCAAGATGAATTATTTGCTGCAATTCAACATTTCATAAATATTTGTTAAGAATTTTTTGAAGGAATAGATGTGAATCTCATAGCGTCTCTTTCTCCCTCTCTGCTTGATGGGCTTTCTGATGTCTAGGAATGCTGGCTTTAAAATCATTTTATACCATGCTGAATTGAGAGTATTGATGGCTCTGGCAAGGTAAAGCCTGTTATAGATAGACGTTACCCGTTAAATGAGGTCCCTGAAGCTATCCGATATGTTGAAGAAGGACACGCCAAAGGAAAAGTAGTAATAACTTTGGACTAAAACTCAGGAAAACTCGCAATACAAATAATTATATACTTAGAACAAATATCTTTAGAAGGAAGGAATTTCATGACTGGGGAAGTTGAGGTAGAAAAGGGTTCTGATTGGAATAAATTCTTAAGAAAACACTTGAATATTGTTGCTATATTTGTGGTAGCAAGTATTTTGGCATTTGTAGGTGCAGTTTATGTCTTTTTATGGTTCGTAGGAAATGCTCAATCAATAGGTCTGGTACCATCGACTTTAGATCTGTGGACAATGGGAAATATAGTGATGTTTATTTTGCATTTGATTTTCTGGGAACTTCTACTAATAGGAATCCCTGTAATCATAGGCGCAGTGGTAGGGTGGCAATGGTGGAAAAGACTACCCAGTGAAGAAAAGAAAGAATATCATTTCTTTGGCAGGCGCTCACGCACAACAAGCGGTAGTGGCGGAGTATCACTGTTGTTCTTTGGCGCTTTCTGCATCAAGGTTTATATCGATGGAAACTGGAACGTCGTCATTGCATCTTGGACTTTGGATTACATCGTAGGTTCTATGATAACAATACTAATCTGGGCAGCAGTCATCTTCGGAATTCCTATAGCTATAGGAATCATCTGGTGGATAAACCGTGAGATGAAAAAGAAGCCCTAGAATCTTTTTCGCTTGCTTCTTACCCTTTGCCGAGAGAGAAGGTTAAATTTTGGGTTTGGGGATTAAATTTAATCCAACTAGCCCATCAATTTAATGTTTTACGTAACAACGGAAAAAATAAAGGATAAGGGCGTCATCACCCCGCCCCAATTGGTCTGGGAGATTTAGACCTAATTATTATCACCTTTTTCTGCATATAGTTTATATTATTTTATCGGTCAAACTCTCAAGGAATAGTTTTGACTATTTTGTCCGTATCGGGCTTAAGGGGGATAGTGGGTTACGATCTAGACCTCGTTAATTTAGCGAGTATCAGTCGAACATTCGGTAGGTTCATCGAAGGCGGTTCATGCGCAGTTGGGAGGGATACTCGACCTTCAAGTATCATAGTTTCAAATGTAGTGATTGCTGGGCTTATGGGAATTGGGTGTGATGTCCTTGATCTTGGCACAGTATCGACGCCAGCTGTATTCAAAGAAGTGACTAGAAGGGGGCTGAAAGGCGGTTTGATTGCGACAGCATCCCATAACCCCCCTGAATGGAATGGATTGAAATTTGTGTTCAAAGGAAGGGGGCTGTTTGAAGAGGAGTTAGCCTCTCTTTTAAGCATGAGTTCAAGCTCTTACTCAGGTTCGATAAAAGTGGGTAACTCCTTAAAGATCTATTCAATCTACCCAGAGGATTTGGTTTCCTATGTTGGAAGAGGTTCTTGTGCAGGGATAAAGGTCGCTTTAGACCTTGGAGGCGGCGCAGGGAGCCTCTTTGTGCCAAAGGTATTCAGAAGGTTAGGGTGCAAGGTTACAACGATCAACGATGCTCCTGGCATATTCTCAAGGGCGATAGACCCTGTCACAGATAGTCTTAATGACCTTTCAGAGAATGTAGTTACAGATGGTTGTGATGTGGGGTTTGCATACGACTCTGATGCAGATAGAGTCGTAATTGTTGATAATGAAGGCCGAAAGTTATCAGGAGACTTCACTTTGATGCTGTGCTTAAAGTACTTCATGGAGAAGAGAAGGATGAAAGAAATTGTAGTAAGTATAGATACATCGATAGGGGTCGAGCATATAATCGAAGATATAGGTGGCAAGGTCTTTTATGCCAAGGTGGGAGAGGCGAACGTTGTCGAGGAGATGATGAGAAGAAGATGTATGGTAGGAGGCGAAGGCAGCAGTGGTGGCTTGATCTTGGCAGATTTTGTTCGATGTAGAGATGGCGTCTTAGCCTCGGCTTTAATCGCAAGTATCGTGAAGAAAGAAGGGCAGTTGAGCGATCTGGTTAAAGATTCACCAAGCTACCATCAAATAAGGAAGAAGGTCCAATGTAGTAAAGAAGAAGGGAAGAAGATAATAGATAGTTTGCTTCAAGAGATTCCGAATGCCGATATAACAGATGGTATCAAATTCAATCCAACAAAAGATACATGGGTTCTTGTAAGACAATCCAAGACTGAAGATGTATTGAGGATATCAGTCGAGGCTAGATCTATAGATGAGGCAGAAGAGATAATGAACCGTTACTTAAAGCGAATAGAAGTTTGGAGGGATGCTTTTGAGAGAAGGGCTGAATGAGCTTGACATAATAAAGATAATTGTGGAAATGATAGGACAGCCAAAGCCTAGTTTCTCAAAGATAGGTGATGATGTAGCCTACCTGCCCACAAAGAAAGGCAAGGTTGTGATAAAGAGTGATATGCTTGTTGAAAAGACTGATGTTCCTAAGGGTATGAACCTGTATCAAGTTGCAAGAAAATCTATAGTCATGTGCGTAAGTGATTTTGCCGCTAAAGGCGTAACTCCCTCAGCCGCCCTAACTTCCCTAGGAGTCCCTAGAGGAGTAAAAGAAAGTGAGATCAGAGAGCTTGCAAAGGGCTTCAAGGATGCGAAGGAGGAATTTCAGATAGAGATTCTGGGAGGAGATACTAATGAGGCAGATTGCTTCATAATCGACTGTTGCATGATAGGGTTCGCCGATAAGATCGTAGGGAGAATGGGCGCAAAGCCTGGGGATGTGGTGGTGACGTCTGGTTTTTTTGGCTATTCCTCATCTGGGTTGAGGATCATGCTCGATAGTTTGAAGGCTGAGCCTGAATTTAAGGAGAGAGCGGTTTCGGCAGTCGTTATGCCTAAGCCAAAGCTAAGATTTGGGGTAGCGTTGGCAAAGAAAAACATCATGTCATCTTCTATAGATTCTAGCGATGGTTTAGCCCTTTCACTTTATGAAATAGCAACACATAGCAAGGTTGGGATAGAGATAAACGAAGTGCCTACAACAGAGGAGGTTCATCTATTTTCTAATTTGAATGATTTGAGCATGGACGACCTAGTCCTTTACGGTGGAGAGGAGTACGAGATAGTTGCAACCATCCCAAAGGATAAGTTGGGCCAAGCCTATGAATTATCTAAGAGGATGGGAGAAAGTCTGATAGAGATAGGAAAGGTTACTGCCGATTCTCCAAAAGTCTACCTATCCCTTGATGATAAGAAGACGGAGATAGAGCGAAGAGGATGGGTACACCTTAAATAAAGTAGCTTCTCAAGTGAAAAGCTTATATCTAATGGGATTTGAGACATACCAAGGTTATGAGAGATGTCTTCTGAAAAATATACAAAGGGTCAGACATGGGCTGCTCTTAAGAAGGCTTGGAAGGCTTATAAGATTGCTAAAGTGCAAGATGATAAGGGAAAGATGACAGAGTACGCTAAAAGGATTCGCACTCTTCAAGAAGAACTTGGGTTAAAGAAGGCGGAGTTCCCTCATCTAGATCTAAAGTAACTTCATCCCTCTTTTATTTTTTCAATGATCTCTACCACTATAGATGAATATCTCTCGATCAGTTCATCCAATATTTTTGCATCCTTCGACTCCCCAAAGACCCTGATCAATGGTTCTGTACCGCTTGGTCTCAACAATATCCATGTGCTCTCGTCAGCCCATATCTTAACCCCGTCTATCTTCTCTACCTTACCCTTGGATCTTCTCTCTATCTCTCTCATCACCTCCATTTTAATTTCATTGGGGCACTGGAACTTTGCCTTCCTCTGATGAAACTTGGGCAGTTCTAAAAGAATCTCAGAAAATGGTCGACCGTCATGTGATAGAGCCTCTAAGATAAGAAGCGAGGTCATCAACCCATCTCTTACCTGAATATGAGGCGCATAAAAGAAACCACCGTTCTCTTCTAAGCCCAGTAAAGCATCATTGTCGATCATGGCCCTTGAGACTTCAACACTTCCCACACGAGTCCTTAGAACTTTGGAACTCCTCTTCTTAGCAACCAGATCTACCATCTGAGATGTGCTAACTGTTGTAACTACGAGGGCACCTGGAGACTTCTTAAGAAGGTAATTGACCAATAGAGTACCAGTCATATCCCCCCAATGTATGATTCCTTTCTCATCGCAAAAGATCGCCCTATCTCCATCACCATCATAGGCTATGCCAACATCTGCACCAGAAGATTTCACGTTATTGGAGAGACCAGATAGCGTTGATGGAGTCGGCTCGGGACCTCTACCAGAAAATTCACCGTCTATATGTCCATTTATCGTCAAGACTTTACAACCAAGACTTGAAAGAGCGTAAGGAATTGCAAGGGTGGCTACACTATTGCCTAAATCCAAGACTACCTTTAGATCTCTCTTCTTTATGACATCTTCATCTACCTGGCTCAATGTACCTTCTATGTAAGTCTGGATTACTGCACTCTCCGACCTGTAGCTACCTATATCTCTCCAGTCAGCCCTTTTGTATACTCTGTCAATGTAAATCCTCTCAATCTCAACCTCATCTTGACGAGGTATTTCGACTCCGTCTGGACCTACAACCTTTATTCCATTATACTGTGGGGGGTTGTGTGAAGCCGTTATCATCACCCCACCATTGTACCCTAACTTTTTAACAGAGTACTGTAAGCCTGGCGTGGGCGTCAGACCTGCTTCTGAAACATCCAACCCTGAAGCCATTACCCCAGCCGATACAGCCTTAGAGATCAGTGGGCTTGAGAGTCTGCCATCGTATCCTACAAGAATTGGGCCTTTGCCAAAGTAAGTCCCTATGGCTTGTGACATCTCTACTATAAATTCGAGGGTCAGATCTACCCCAGGTATCCCCCTTATACCATTGGTGCCGAAGAATTTCCTTTCGAGACTCATTGTGATAAAATAAGATCGATAGGAGAATATAACTTTAATCGCGTAAGAGTGAAATAACAATCCAAAAGGTAGGATTCTCTACCCGCTTCGTAGCATGTATTTTGGTTGTAGACTTAACAAGCTCTAGAGTCCAAACCCCTCTAACCTTCAAGCCTATTTCTTAATTTCTTCGCTGAGCATTTCAAATAGGGTCTAAAGTTTCGTAACTCTTTATGCTTCATCTAATCTGGTAGGATTCAATCTCGAAGATTACCAAAAAAACAGATACTAACTCATTTTTCTCTTCATCTCTCCAAGGTTTCTTCTAGTCCTCTGAGAACCATCATAAAATCAAAATTTTTTAATTAGTATAATATAATTTAAAATGATGTCTAATTTGAATAAGAAAAAAGTTCTGATGATAATCCCACCTAAAAACTTCAGGGATGAGGAGTGCTTTGAGCCAAAGGATGTTCTTGAAAAAGCGGATGTAGAGATCAAAGTAGTCAGCACAACCAAAGGAACAGCCAGAGGGATGCTGGGTGCGAAATTGGATGTTGAAACTACTGTGGACGAGATCAATCCAGCTGACTACGATGCAGTTGTTATCGTAGGCGGCTCTGGCTCGAAAACTTACCTATGGGACAACAAAAGAGTTCTAGAAATAGTTAAGAAAGCAAACAATCTTGGGAAGGTAGTCTCAGCGATATGTATATCCCCAGTAGTTCTTGCTAGGGCAGGTCTCCTCTCGGGTAGAAAGGCGACAGTCTCTAGATCGGGCGAAACCATAAGAGAACTGGAGAAGGCCGGAGCAATCATATTAGAAGCACCGGTTGTGGTTGATGGTAATATAATAACAGGAAGGGGGCCTGATGCTGGTAAACAGTTTGGAAGGAAGATTCTAGAGAGCATTACATAGTTTAGTTAGCACTCGACTTACTTTGATGGGATTCTGTGATTTTTAGACTCTTGACCGAAAAGATGATAAACGATAAAGAAACTAGCGTTAAAATTTGAAGAATAAACCAAGTGTTCTCTGAATTCGATGAGGTAGTATTCCACCTAGTTAATCTATTATCTTAAGATTCCATTATCTTAACATAGATCTCGTACACTTCGCCCTTTTCATCGACATTTAAGAATTCGTGCCCTATAGATTCGGCCCAATTCTTGACATCATCTGGCGCTGCTGGATCTGTTGCGAGAAGCTTTATGATCTGTCCTGGCTTAGCCTTCTTAGCTGCTTCAAATAATTTCAATAAAGGTCCTGGGCAAAAGCTGTACTTTGCATCTACCTCTATATCGACATTATACATATCATTCAACCCCATCAAAGGAATAGATTTACGTCAGATTCCTTCGATCTATCTAAAAATGTTGCAGAGCCAGCAAAATCGTCTACGAATTCCTTAAGGTCATTCTTACCTATTTGAAGAAGACCCATAGTAGTGGTGCATGCAAATACCTTTAATTTACGGGTCTCCTTGGCTTTGATGAGCATCTCATCCCATCTTGGCATCAAACCCTTTGATATCGCTTCACTAAATATTTCATTGTATGAACTGTAGTCAGTACTTAGAGATGATGGTTGATACCCCTTCTTCAATACTAAAAGTCCAAAAAATGTGAAAAATAGCTCCACATCCCAACCCATGGTCGCGGCGCTACTGGCAAGAATGACAGCTGGGTACAGTTTGTCTAGTCTTTCAGAACTTACTATTATAGATAGTTTGGACAAAAAGAATCATTGAATATAACTATAGTTTTAAATATAAACTTTGCTAAGTATTTTTTATGATAATTGTTCTAAAGGTAAATCTTTAGAACTAAAGGGGCATTTGATAGCTTCCTTTTCTATTTCTTCCGCTCCAGCTTCTTTGATAAGATCTCTATCAGTTTCTCTTCTTCCAATGCATGTTTCTCATCAGAGGTCGGTTCATCTGGCAACCATTCAGGTTTTGGCTTATTTGAGAAGTAAGCTCTTATTGCTCTTTTAAGGCCTCCTACAGCAAGTATGCCACAATGATGTTTTATAACTGGTAGTTGTCCCAATTCATCCGAAATCTGTTTCCATGTTATATTCCAAGCTTCTTTCAAGATTTTTCCCTTCGCCATTTCGGTCAATATACTCGAAGAGGCTATGTTGGCTGCACAGCCATAGCTCTCAAAGGTAGCTTTCTCTATAACTTGCGTAGATTCATCGATCTTTAAGTATATGGCGATCATATCACCACATGCAAGGCTTCCTGCGAGAGCATAAGCATCGGCATCCTCCATTCTTCCAAGATTCTTTGGATTCTTAAATAGTTCAAGGACCTTTGGATTATATGGGAGTGGGATTCTTGTAGACATCTTAACCCACCCTCTTGATAGGGCTGATGGTCCTTATCCTTTCTATTGCACTAGGAGCCTGCTCTAAAACGTATCTTACATCTTCTTCTCGATGCATAGGAGTCACCTTCATCAATATACTACCATGTGCCTCTTCATATTTTCTACCTATAGCAAGCATTACATGGCTTGGTTCAAGAGTCCTGCTCGTACAGGCGCTACCACTTGCAACGTAAATGCCCCTCATACTGAACTCTACAGTTATCGCCTCCCCTTCACAATACAGGAAACTGATATTCACGTTGTCTGGCCCCCTTCTATCGCCTCTAGGACCGTTTAAAAGGGTGTGGTCAACCTCGCTCAATATACCATCTATAAGCGTATCTCTCATTCTCTTCATCTTAGTCGTATAGTCATCAAAGTTTGCCCTCATTATTTCGATGGCTTTTCCAAAGCCAGAGATAGCTGGAACGTTCTCAGCACCTGGCCACATCTTCTGAGTACTCAACTGACCATAAAGTATGCGCTCCAATTCGACACCTTTCCTAATATATAGAGTGCCAACCCCCTTGGGCCCGTAAACTTTATGACTGCTGAAGGTGGCTAGATCGACACCTATTCTTACATCAAAGGGGATCTTTCCAAGGCCATCGGCAGCATCGGTATGAAAGATTACTTTGTCATCCTTATCTTTAACAACTTCTACTAGAGCTTTTATATCCTGTATCGATCCGATTTCATGGTTGACAGACGCTATGCTAACAAGGAGAGTATCTTTGTCCACCTCTGTTGCAAGTACATCAGGGTCGATCAACCCCTCACCATCTACAGGCAGCTTAATGACTCGATAGCCATTTCTCCTAAGCTCCTCAGCAGGGAATATAACGCTCAGATGTTCTATACTTGAGACGATTATTTTATTCCTATCAGTTTTATTAGCTCTAGCTGAACCCAAGATGGCCAAGTTATTCGATTCGGTTCCACTATGAGTATACACTATCTCTTCAATCTCTGCTCCTATGAAGTCTGCTATCTTACTTGTAGTTTCAAATAAAGCTTCGTAGGACTCCCATCCAATCTTATGTGTTATCGATGGGTGGCCGTATCCAACCTCTCTATATCTAAGGATCATTTCCTCTAAAGCTTCTGGAAATATCAGACCTGAATTTTCTGAATCTAAATAAACTTCTTTCTT
>JAKLZD010000119.1 GCA_024256245.1 Candidatus Methylarchaceae archaeon HK01M | reverse complement strand
AAATTAAATACTTCTTTAGCGGTACCAACTTCTACTATCTTACCTTCATGAAGGATGGCCAACCTATTGGCAAGGGTCTCTGCCTGAAAGATGTTATGAGTAGCCATAACTATGGTGGTCTGTCTTTCCTTGTTTACTTGAGCGATCGTCTCCTCTATGATCGAAACATTCTTTGGATCGAGGTTGGCTGTGGGCTCATCCAACAGCAGAAGCTCCGTTTCTAGGACGAGGGCTCTGGCCAGTGATACTCTCTGTTGTTCACCTCCTGAAAGTTTCTTTGCAGGTCTATTCTCATAGCCTTCTAGCCTAACCAGCCTTAGAGCATCTTGAACTTTCTCTTTGATATCATTCTTTGGGTATCCTCTTAGTTTTAGGCCATAGACCAGATTCTTGTAGACGGTTGCATTGAAGAGGGCGGTTCTTTGGAAGACCATGGTACCCCTCAATCTGACTTCGCCCATGTTGCCGCCATCGACTTTTACACCATCAAAGTAAAACTCCCCACTCGTCGGCCTGTCGATTCCAGCCATTATTCGTAGCAAGGTGGTCTTTCCAGAGCCACTCGGACCAATGATAGTAAGTATTTCGCCATTCATAACTTTCAGGCTGGCGTTATTGAGAGCTGCAACCTCTCCATACCTTTTATTTATACCTTTGAGCTCTATCAAATAATTCATGTCCTTAGCCTCTGAATGAGGTTTATTGACAGGGTTAAAACCGAAACTAAAGTAAGCAATATTATAGCCAACGCTATCGCCAACACAACTTCACCTCTAGTGGTCTCCAAGGCTATTGTTGTTGTCAAAACCCTTGTAATACCTTTTATGTTCCCTCCAATCATTAAAGCAACGCCAAGCTCGGCTATAGCTCTATTAAAGCTGGCAATAATGGCAAGAAGAAAGCCACTCGAAGATTCTCCTAGAACCGTTATAGAGGCGCGGGTCTCTGAAGCACCTAAAGTTCTTGCCAAATCCCTTATCTCTGGGTCAACAGACTCTATAGCACTGGTGACAAAACTGACCGTTATAGGAGTTATTAAGATAGATTGTCCTATGATGATCCCAACAGGGGTATATAGAATCTCTAAGAAACCTAAGGGGCCTGACCGTGAAAGGAAGAGATAAAGGATCAATCCCAAGGCTACGGTAGGTATACCTAACAGAGCGTTAAAAAGACTCTTTAAAAGAGTTTTTCCTCGAAATTTTTTTAGGCCCAAGATCATGCCTATAGGGGCGCCCCATAGAGCTGAGAGAAGGGTTGCCGTTCCAGAAATTAGGATAGACCTCGTTGTAATCTCTAAAAATGTAGGGTCGCCCGAAAAGACGAGTTCTAAGGCCTCTATCAGCATTTCTAGTATGGATACCATCGAACATCATTAAATTTGCTGAAGATGGATGTCAGACGTATAGTTCAGGATGACCATCTTGATATTCTGGAGGACACTCTTCTCCATCGATATAGGCGTAATCTTCGATCCAATCAACTAGGGTGGGGTCCGTGTTTTCTTTGAGCAATTCCACGGCCGGAAAGAATAGGCTTTGACCATAGTCTTCTTGTCCATATTCGCCGAGTAAGTTTTGGCCTTCCTCAGAGATCAAGAATTCCATGAAAGTTATGGCACCCTCAAAGTTCACTTTTGGACGCATGCTTGGGTTTACGGCTATAGCACTGTAGACGTTTAGAAGCTCTTGACCTTGGTCTACGAGCACAACTAGACTAATCTTTCCAGGTGAAGGAACACCGTAATCGTAATATGCCAGATAGGTACCCAAGTCGGCAAGAGTGTAAGCTGAATACGTATTTGAGATTCCTAGAGTTGTCCCCATGCCAGCACCTGCTTCTATATACCATCCTTCATTCGTTAATTCATTGTAGTCAAAACCAGCCATGATCCAGAGACTTTTTTCTTTTGAGTGAGTGCCAGAATTGTCTCCCCGTGATACCCATTTGGCCTCTTCATTTCTGCCAGCCTCGACTATATTTGTCAAAGCTTCTAAAGGCGATAAATCCTTAATCTCTGCAGGATCGTCTTCTGGACCAACTATAACAAAGAAGTTATAGGCAATGATCTTCCTGCAAAGACCGTACCCATCCGATAAGAATGTAGATTCACTTGACGGATCGTGTACGAGTATCATGTCGGCATCGCCTCTTTCCGCGTGTTCAATTGCCAGACCTGTTCCGACTGATATGAAGTAAAGATCGATAGGATACTCGGCTTCAAATCGATCCTTAACTTCGTCGAGGAGACCTGTATCAAAAAGGCTTGTTGTCGTGGCTATCACAAGCTTCGACCTTTTGCTGGCAAAGGCGCCTACATAGTAAGCCGTACTAAAGATTGAGACAACGATTGCTATAATAACGATACTAGTCCAGATTACTTTATTTCTTTTCATTCTCCCACCGTTATATTCTAACACATATATCGATCGATATATCTTTATTAAGATATCGGTATAGGGATCAGTAAGGCATTTAAATAGAAGCTGTTTTATCCAATTTGTGTCCCTAAAATGTCGAGCCGTATTTACCTTATAGGGGAAGCGTTGATAGGGAAGGAGAACGAAATCGCTCATATAGACCTTATTATAGGCGATAAAGAGGGGCCTGTGGGACAGGCATTCGCAAATGGTATCACAACCCTTTCTGCAGGTCATACCCCATTACTTGCAGTCATTCGACCTAACTTGCCCCCTAAGCCTTTCACTCTAATAGTACCGAAGGTTACCATAAAGAACATGGATCAGGCTGCGAAGATATTCGGTCCAGCTCAAGCAGCTGTGGCAAAGGCTATCGCCGATTCTGTAGAAGAAGGAGTGATCCCCAATGATAAGATCGATGATTGGGTAATAGTCTGTAGCGTATTCATCCATCCAGAAGCCAAAGATTACAGAAAGATATACCACTACAACTACGGTGCCACGAAGTTGGCCCTTAAAAGAGCGTTGATCAATTATCCAACCCTTGATAAAATTATATATGATAAGGACAGGGCTACTCATGCAATCATGGGCTTCAGAGTTCCGAGACTATGGATGCAACCTTATCTACAGATAGCTCTGGACATCCCTGATCTTGAAAAGGTGAAGTCGATAATAAATCAATTGCCGGCGAGCGATAGAATAATCCTAGAGGCAGGTACTCCTCTAATCAAAAAGTATGGGGTCAAGGTCATCCGTGATCTGAGAGAGATCGCAAAAGATGTCTTCGTCGTTGCAGATTTGAAGACCTTGGATGTAGGTCAAGTCGAGGTAGATCTGGCGTATGAAGAGACTGCTGATGCAGTCGTTGCTTCTGGTCTGGCATCCAAGGATACACTGGACAAGTTCATCTATGAAGCGAAGAGGCTAGGAATCTACTCTTTCGTGGATATGATGGATGTAGAAGACCCTATTCGAACTTTAAAGTCACTGACAGAACTCCCTGAAGTCGTAATACTTCACAGAGGTATCGATGAAGAGAAGATAGGAAAGACGAGATGGGATCTTATAAAAGAGATCAAGGAGACCTTCAAGGGAAAGAAGATACTTATGGCAGTTGCAGGAGGAATAGAACCAGGAAACACACAGCAAGTACTTAAGGCTGGCGCAGATATTCTGATAGTGGGCAGGTACATTACTCAGGCCAAGGATGTGGAAAAGGCAGTCCGAGAATTCTTGACTTTGATCGGCTTAGATATAGATATCTTCAGAGTGCATGTAGAATAGTATGCCTGAAGTTCGATATATCTTTATAAGTATAACGGCTCCAATTCATATCGAATGAGATTAAGATATACTCCTAATTTTACTGCATGGCTAGAGTTTGATGGGAGATATCTGATCGGGGAGAAGGAGGCAGAGATACTCGAAGGGATACAGACGGTCGGGTCTTTCATGGGCACAGCCAAATCTTTGGGGATCTCTTACGCCCATGCTTGGAATGCGATCGATCGAGTCAGCAAGATCTTAGGAGAGCCCATCGTAGAAGCGAGAAGGGGTGGAGATTCTGGAGGGGGCGCCAAGCTTACAGAGGCGGGATTATCGATTTTACAAGGATACAAAAACCTTGAAAACCAAATAGAAGAAGTGTTATCTTATAAGATAGGGAAATTTAAAATCAAGTCAAAACTCTTCAGTCATGAAATCACGGTCCCAGACCTATCTATAATTGGAAGCCATTGTATTGGGATCGAGATTCTCATCGAGTTACTGGCGGAAGAGTCGAAATTCAGATCAGAATTTGTCAGTATAGGCTCATCTGGAGGGCTGGCTGCTGTAATGCTTGGCGAGACTGATATAGCAGGGGTGCACTTGCTTGATGAAGTGACGGGGGAGTACAATGTGCCTTTTCTAAAGAGATACTTCATAGATGATAAAGCTATTATGGTTAGGGGGTACCTGCGTGAACAAGGATTTCTTTTAGTTAAAGGCAACCCTAAGAATATCAAGGGGTTTGGAGACCTTCTTAAAAAGGATGTGAAGTTTGTGAATAGAGGTTTGGGCTCAGGGACAAGATCCATTGTTGATAGAGAGATAAGGAGGATGGCAGAGGAGAGGGGGCTAAATTCCAGAAAAGTATCACAAAGGATTAAGGGATATAATGTAGAGGTGAATTCTCATACAGAGGTAGCAAAGGCCTTGATCCATGGTAAAGCCGATGTAGGGGTCGGCATAAGGGCTGCAGCTGAGAGATTTGGGCTGGATTTCGTTCCATTATTGGAGGAGCATTTCGACTTTGTAATAGATAGAAAACGTTTGAAGAAACCCCTTGTGAATTTATTCATAAAGATGCTTGGCTCTGATAGATTTAAGTCAGAGTTGGAGAGGAGAGCTTCAGGGATTAGAATGGCAGAAGATACTGGCAATATAATTTATGAGCCTTAGATTATCGATTACCTAAACGTAAAAGCGCGAGGCTTCGTCCTCTATTATCTCGCCAACCTTCATGAAGTAAAGTCGGGTAGCATAAGGCATCAATGATAGATTCTTCTCTATAGCCTGTATCAGAAAAGGTACTGTGCGCCTCGATAATTTGACCTTGAACTTCATCCATAAGACAGGGTCTTGCTTCATGGATATGGAATCACGTAGATCCTCAGGACAGAGAGACTTGGCATCAGCTTCGATTATCTTGAACCAGTATGCCAAGACTTCAGGATCAAGTCCAAGCTTCTTATCTTCGATCATCTTCACGAGCTTGTCTATCATGCTAAACCCAAGATCGTCTTCCATTACATTTATTGGGAAATGAGCCCTTAATTTTAAAAGTTACTTCCGATCAAATAAATAGTATGTTGATAATCGCCCATAGGGGAGCTTCTTCTTACGAGCCAGAGAACACCTTAAGAGCCATCGAAAGGGCATTGGATGTTCGTGCGGATATGATCGAGGTGGATGTTCGATCTAGTAAAGACGGTCAGATAGTGGTGATTCATGATGGGAGTGTTGACAGGACGACGAATGGTAAGGGGCATGTCAAGGACTTAACTCTGGAGGAGTTGAAGAAGCTGGATGCTGGGAAAGGAGAGAAGATTCCAACTCTTAAAGAAGTGATCGATTATGTAAGGCAGAAAGTCATACTAGTGATCGAGATAAAGGTTACGAATATAGAGAGGTCTGTAGCTAAGATCATTGAAAGAGAAGGTATCGCTAGAGGGGCGATAATAACTTCATTCTTCCATCCTATAGTGAAGAAAGTAAAGGAAGCGAATCCGATCATAAAGACAGGGGTCATCTTCAAGTGCCATCCTATCAGACCGCCAGAGCTTGCATTAAGTGCTCATGCGGAGGTATTATTTCCTGAGTACAAGTACGTCTCACAAGAAATGGTCGAAGAAGCCCACAAGTATGATCTTGAGGTATATCCTTGGACGGTGGATGATCTTGATAAAATGAATTACTTTAACAAAATTGGTGTAGATGGGATCGTCACGAATAAACCTGATATCTTAAGATTGAGAAGTTGTACCTAAGATATTCCTTGTAAAGAACTCAAGGTCAAGTCCAGTTCCTTACTCCTTATCCTTCGAAGCAAAGTCTTACCTATTCTAGTGGAAAGAAGCTCATCACGAATAAGATATATAATATTTGCACAAAATGCATCGATGAATTTAACATCATACTTTGTAACGGTATACAAAGGTAATAGGGCAGATATAGCCCTTCGGTTCAAGACTAGATTCATAGATGCATCATAAGACCATGTTTCTATTACATCGAAATTCTCTACCTTCCTCCGGATACATTCTTCAGCATACCTTCTTAGGCCCGAGCCGATTCGGGGCAAGGCAAATGTCGAGCCTGGGTAAAATATCTCCTTATCATAGGAGGCCCAAACCATCTTCATTTTAAAGTTTCTTAGATTGGTTAATTTGGAGGGAAACCTAAGGGGGTCAAACAGCTCATCCTCCGGTATGCAGGCAACCAAAAGGTCTGCGATTTCATCTCTGACCCATGTTAGACCATGCTCAAGCCCCCTGAACTCAGCCCTTACTTTTCTACCCGATCTTCTTAATTCTTCTAAGATTATCTGTGAAATAGGACTCGAGTCGCCTACAGCTATAATATCGGCCGATCTTACCTCTGAGAAGAGCTCCACTCTAACAATTTCGTCTTTCTCTATCAGATCAACGTTTTCAGGAATCTCCACAACACCATCCGCAGAACTGAGGGATGCTATTGCACCAGAGCCTCCAAGAACAGGTACTGCATTAAGAGCCTTTCTTCTATGTTTTAAAAATACGGGGAGGTACTCTCTCCGCCCCCTATCAGATATGTGCCTTGTTGCCAGTTTTGCCTTCAACTTTCGCCTAACTTCACCCTTCTTTCCGGACATAGCCCTCAGAAAAGGATCAACAATCAGACCGTAGATGACCAAAGCTGAGACTGGAAACCCTGGCAACCCGAAGATGGGCTTATCACCTATGGCTGCGATTATAGTGGGCTTCCCTGGCTTTGCGGCTATTCCATGAACTATAAGACCAGGACCTCCAAGTCCATCAAATACCTTATAAGCTAAGTCGCTGACTCCAGCCGATGTACCGCCAGACATTATTACAACATGGGCGCATCTTAAGCCTTCTACAACTGCTTCACGGATTTCTTCGACCTCGTCTTTCTTTATGCCAAGATAGATCGGTATGCAACCTGACTTCTGGACTAAAGCTCCTATAGAGTATTGATTGACATCGTAAATCTTGGTTGCTCCTAATTCTTCTCTTGGTTCAATAAGTTCGTTTCCCGTAGAGAAGATGGCAACATGAGGCCTCATTAGTACATCGACCTTGTGGTAGCCCAGTCCCGCCAACACCCCAACCTTCTCAGCTGTAATCTCTTCACTTTTACTCATAACGAACTGACCATGATATACATCTGAGCCCATAGGTGCTATGCCTGAGCCTCTTCCTACTGAGTCGTATATCTTTACTACATCTCCATCAATAGACGTGTCTTCGACTCGGACTACAGCGTCTGTGCCTTTTGGGAGGAAGGCACCCGTATCTATC
Source organism: Candidatus Methylarchaceae archaeon HK01M (assembly GCA_024256245.1). Lineage (GTDB taxonomy): Archaea > Thermoproteota > Nitrososphaeria > Nitrososphaerales > JACAEJ01 > HK02M2. The sequence continues at coordinate 1,835 of JAKLZD010000119.1, read as the reverse complement.
TCGATACAATCTCCCTCCTTAACCTCCAATAAAGGAAGCTCACCAGCGGGGATTCTGCCTATCACCCTCAGCCTTGTGGGGTTCGTTTCTGACGCAAAGGATGTATCTATGGCTCTGACAGCATAGCCATCTAGAATAGCCCTTGAAAAAGGGGGCAGATCGATTCTGGCGATCACATCTTCGCCTAGAATCCTCCCGTAAGCCTCTTTGATCTCTACCTCTTCAACCTCTAAAGGATTGGGTTTCACATGTTCATACAAGGCCTCAAGTGCTTCTTCAACAGTGACCAACTTTTTGAAGACTGCTCTTCCCAATTAAGATTCCTTTCCTTGAATTGAGTCATAGAGATGGACCTGTACCTCTGAACCGCTATCGAAGCCTTCTGATTCAAGCGGTATTATTAGAAAGCCATTGGCCTCTGTAAGAGAGGAGATGGAACTCGATCCCATCACTCTAACTGGTTCAGCAAATAGCTCTTCGCCTACTCTCCTTACTTTTACTCTCACATAACTCGCTACCCCAAGGCTAGAAGCCACTTTAGACTTCAGTATGGCTCTGACGATAGATTTTGGGGGTTCTGAAGCATCGATAACTTTATACAACATTGGTCTGACGAGGGCGATAAAGCCTATGATACATGCTGTAGGGAAGCCAGAAAGCATGAAGACTAGCTTGCTGTCCACCACCGCTACTCCTGTCGGCCTCCCTGGTCGAATCCCTATCCCCCTTACCATCGATTTGACACTTCCAGCCCTTTGGATTGCCTCTGGAACTAGGTCGAGCTCTCCTACCGAAGTTCCTCCAGTAGTAATAAGGACATGATTATTCCTTATAGCTGATCTGATGGCTTTTGTAAGGGCTTCAAGATCATCCTTCACAGCTTTGATGTGATGAGCTTCCATCCATGGTTCTCTGCATAGGGCAGACAGAGTATAGGCATTCGTATCGACAGTCTTGTATAAATCCCCTTCTTCGTTAGGTTCGATCATCTCACTCCCCGTTGGTAATATTACTATGCGCAACTTTTCAAGGACTCTGACTTTCGTCTTCTTTAGCTGAGCAAGCATCCCTATATCGAAGGGGTTTATCATCCGACCTTTTTTTAGAACCACTTTGCCCTTCTTGACATCCTCCCCTTTTTGGATGACGTTATCACCTATAGGGAAACTCCTCAAGACTTCGATTTTATCATCTTCAAAAAGATCGACGTATTCGGCGGGGATGACTGTGTCAAAACCATCGGGCAGAGCGGCTCCAGTAGCAACTTTTACAGCCCCTTGAGCCCCCTTTGAAGGTCTCTCGCCTATCTTGATTTCTTTCACTACTTTCAACCTTAATGGAGAGTATCGAGAAGCAGACATCAGATCAACTCCTTTGACTGCGTAACCATCGACGGCAGACTTATTCACTGGGGGGATATCGATTCTTGAAATTACATCCTCTGCTAACACTCTGCCTAAGCTTTCATCGAAGTCTATCTCCTCATTGCCAAGCTCTATCTTCAGATGCTTTAAGATAAGAGTGGTAGCATCATCGATCTTGGTCAACTTCTTCAGAAATCTATATCTCATACTATTCGTAGTTCGACCATCGAATTAGTAAACTTTTTCATTTAATGTTCTGCTGACTGTCAAGTTCTTTATTGGCCTCCTTTTTATGGACACAAAGTGCTTGACAAAGAATTTATTTTTTTAATTTAATCTATTTCTTTGCCATAAGAACAAGGCATAGGTGTAAACTTCTCCCAGTTTTTTCTCTTCTTCTTTCAAATCGATGCGTCCTTATAATAATATTTAAATAAACAGTTTTAATCATCATAGACCCAAATAGGTAGA
>JAKLZD010000014.1 GCA_024256245.1 Candidatus Methylarchaceae archaeon HK01M | reverse complement strand
TCTTCACCCATCCCCAACTCTTCTGTATCTATGGTTATGTCTTTGACTACATAGGCATTGTTCCCTAACCTCTTTGTGACGATCTCTGCTACATCGACAGCCCTGGAGATGGCCATCCCTCGAGCCTTGACGATTATCTCATTGCTCTGGGTGAGTTGGATCAAAGCAGATGTGGCGTAGCTCATGACAGGTTTCTTCCCAACGTATATATGATTTGAAGGAGCCCTCCTCTCGGGCTTCGCCTCCTTAGGTACTGGTGTTTCGGGTGCTTCTGCTGTTTTTTTGGGCTTCTCTTCAGACGAATCGGTCGGGGCAACGTTATTAGAGTTACTATTTGACATACTCGACCCGCTCCGAGAGGAGCAAAGATGGTGTCCTATTTAAACTTAATTTGTAATTAAATCAAGAAATGAATAGATTACGAAAGGGGCCCATAAGGATCTATTGTGAAATTAATTCTTATTGGAAGAATATTTGGCGTTAAGTAAAATGATACTCCTTCATCGTGAAGAATCGGCTACATAATGGTTGAAATTATTTATTCTTATAGGGCCCAAGATTAGTATTTTTTCAGCTTGCGTGCATATTCATAAATACAGATGAAGTTTTTAAGGTGAGTTCATTGACTAATTATAGTAATTGCAATTTTCTTTCCCCCCCTGAGACTCGCCTGGGGTTGATCTGGAAGTTTCTGAGCTCTGCTCCGCCACTTTACCTTCTGACTCTTAATGCCCGATATTCTCGATTGTTATTATCCCATTCAAACATTTTGTCTATTGTTTATTGGCTATAAATAGAAGAAAAACTGTAGGAATGCTCTTTTTATTTATGGTATCTGATATATCAATGGAACACCATCTTCGCCAGTTGTTATTATCAGAACGTCTATGTCTGGTGAAATTTCCCTTAAGGCTTCTACCCAAAGGTAAAGTTGAGCTATATCTTCCGAAGATGTCATACCTGCTGATTCGATTATCATTTCTATTGCTTGTTGAATTCCTTCCGCCACTATTATTTTTGCTTCTGACATTCCTTCTGCTTCTATAATTAATTGCTGGGCTGTTGCATTCGCTAAGATCAGTATCCTTTCCTTTTCAAACTCCGCTTGTATCTTCTGTTGTTCTGCAACAAGTTTAGCTTCTATGGCATCAGTGTACACCCCCGGTAACCCGATGTTTCTCAGCTCAAATTCAAAACCAAATAGCGCTCCTGCTAGACTTGGTTCTTCATTAAGTTTCTTTTGAATTTCTTCTTGCATAACCTGAGCGATTAGGTCTCTTTGTTCTATCGTCTCAATCGCAGCATAATCCTTTGTGATGAACCTTATCGTCTGCCGAACGATAGAAACAATCGTCTTCTCTTTCCAATTGAGATTTGGGTAGTTCTTGTATAGATCAGAGATTTTATCGGGATCCAATCTCCACCTGATCATTACATCCAGATCCATCTCAAGCTGGTCTTTGCTGAAGCTTTTTACTCCAGGGTAATCCGCAAAGGGATCTTCGCCAGTTCCCCACATACCAAGAGTATCGACAGCATAGTATATGTCGACAGCACTAACCCAAGGAGCTTTAACAGCCCACGTAGGTCCAAGAATGGGATCGGAGACGGTCTTTGTCAAAGGATCTACCAACACGGCAGAATGACCTACTGGAACGTTTACGAACATTGTAAAGAAAAAGACTACTCCGAAGATCAGACCGAATACTATCAATAGGATGGGCAACGCTCTCAATATGTTCATAATTCTCGGGCGCTCTTCTTCGTCACTATACATATTTTGATCCTCCCTTTTGGAAACTTTGAGAGTTTAACCCACTCTCAGGTTCCAAAGCCCCGCCTTCCGACTGGTTACGGAAAGAAACAGGCTTAACAGTTTTTGTTAAGTATGAGGATTTATTTTGAACTTCTATTCCTCTATCACCACTTCATCAAAAAGCCTATTTAAAACTTGATTTCGATCTTCTTTATATGCTTAAGTTTTCCGAGTCTTCTTTCCATTTCTCCACAGAAAAGATATACATCCGAAAAAAATTCTTAGTATGCGCCGCTTCCCACATTTTTTAGATTTATATCCTCAAAATTTAAATATCTTTTATTTATAAATCTGAGATTTAAGTAGCATAATACACCTTCTGCCTAGCATCTCGGAACGTTGGTTTCCTTCTAACCAATCCTTTCTCTATAAGAAGAGAAAGTGCTAGCCTCGTAGTTCTGTCAGGGAGCATAGTCTTCGTTGCTAGATCTCTTTGAGTCAATTCCCCCTCATATTCCAATGTTTTAAGGATGAGTCTCGCACTTGGAGGCATCTTAAAGAGGCCTTCTGCAAGTCTGACCTTCTTGGCCATCTTCTCCATAGCTTTTGAGCTCTCTGATGGTCTTAAGAACCTTGCAGGTTCAGGGAACTTAGAGACTTCGACCCTCTTCTTTGCCTTAACTCTATAAGTCCCATCAACTATCACCTCACATCTATGACCACTACTTATCTCACTGATCTTTATGTATGATTTATCTGAGATGATCAAAGGGCGTCTGGTCACATCAAGAGAATTCACAGAAACTATTGTAAATACTTCAGCGCTATGAAGGACCATAGGTCCTCCAGCAGACATAGAATAGGCAGTGGAGCCTGTTGGCGTAGAGATGATCACACCGTCACTGTAATCCCTCCAAACCATCTCATTATCGACAGTCAAAACGTACTCCACAAGAGTAGCACTTTTAGATGAGAAGATCGCAACTTCGTTCAAGGTTGGTGGTAGCTCTTTGCCATCAATTATGACCCTCAACCGTGTAGCCTCTTCTACTTGATACTCACCATCCAACACTTTTTTGAAGGCTTCTCTAAAGCCATTTATGCTGACTTCTGTGAGAAAACTCCCTTCGTTAGAATCGTTGACGCCCATTAAAGGTACCTTGAACTTACCTATTTTATGGAAGGCCTGCAAGACATCTTTGTCCCCCCCGACAACTATTATAAGTTCTGATCCCACTAATTCTTGGGGAGATAAATACTGCACCAATCTATATTCGACATTAAATTTGTCGAGTGCTTCTTTGATCTGATTGATGGCGCCTTCCAAGGCTTTCTTAAAGACCACTACTTTCATCTGCTCACCAGCAATCCCACTTCGTGTGGAAATATACATCCCTATTTTTGAGTTTTGCCATAGAAGAATGTTCAATATGATCTAGGCGTCTATGCTTTTTATCTTCGTCTGAATTATCGAAGAGCAAAAATTAGGATGCTTTCAGTTATGGCAATAATTACTCAATAATGTATCTTTACTTCATTTCTTGCCACTTTCAACACTTTTTTATTCTCTTCTTATTTTTGGTATATGGCGCGAGGGGAAAAATGTGGTGTGGAGAAGGATTTGAATGATCTTTTGAACTCCTTTTCATGTTACCATTGTCTATAACTATTTGTAGGTAAAAAATTGAGGTTTGGATAAAGAATTAAAAAAGGGGATTGGATGAACCTTAAAGAGAAATTTCTTAAGTTGAAAAAAGAGAAGAAGTGTCTAGTATTAGGACATAATTATCAAAGCCCAGAAATCCAAGAAGTTAGTGACTATTTAGGCGACTCATTTGAACTTTCCATAAGAGCGAAAGAGACAGATTCAGACTTGATCATGTTCTGTGGAGTTGATTTCATGGCAGAGACAGCTGCAATATTGAATCCGAATAAAAAAGTTCTGATGCCTGATTTGAAAGCTGAATGTCCTATGGCAAAGATGTTGAACCCTGAAATCATAAAATCTTATAGAAGAAAATATCCAGAAGCCGCTGTTGCAGTCTACATAAATACTACAGCAGTAACGAAAGCGGAAGCAGACGTTGTATATACATCCTCAAATGGAGGTAAGATCTGTTCTGCCTTAAGTACTCAAAAAATCTTGGTTGGTCCTGATCGGAATCTAGCACTATTCATTCAAAAACAGTTACCAGATAAGGAAATAATACCTATGCCTGCAGACGGTTATTGTTATGTGCATAAAATCTTCAGTTTATTTGACATTAAATCTAGGGGTTTCACAGAAGCCGAAATCTTAGTCCATCCTGAAGTTGATATGGAGTTGCAAGCCTTGGCAGATTTTGTCGGATCGACCAATCAGATGTTCAACAGACCCAAAAAATCAAGAGCAACTCAGTTTTTGGTTGGTACAGAGATTGGATTGATCCACAGAATGAGAAAAGAGTACCCAGATAAAGAAGTCTATCCTTTGAATAAATATGCTGTGTGCAACACAATGAAGTTACATACCCTTACTAAAGCTTATAAAGCTCTCAAGGAGGAGAGACCCATCGTAAGAGTGCCAGAAAAGATTGCTGTTAAAGCCAAGAGAGCCATCGATAGAATGTTAGAGATAATGAATGAGAAATGAAGAAACTAAGAGTTGGTCTGATCGGTTGTGGAACGATAGGAAATATCTTGGCAAGGGCAATCGATAATTGGGAATATTATCAGTTAGTAGTGATATTCGATATAAAGATGGAAGCAGCCAAGAAACTACATGAACGGATGAAAAAAAAGCCGAAGATTGCTCATGATTTTGGTGAATTTTTAAAAGAGGATAAGGATCTTGTAGTTGAAGCAGCATTTTACAATGCAGTTAAAGATTACAGCAGAAAGATCTTAGAAACTTCTGACTTGATGGTGATGAGCACGGCTGCCTTCGTAATCTATCCTGAACTTTACTCTCAACTTGGAAGGATAGCAAGGGAGAAGGGGAGGAAGATCTACCTTCCATCAGGAGCGATAGTGGGGATAGATGGAGTCAGGTCTGCGAAGGGGGAGATAGAAGAAGTTACTTTAATAACAACCAAAAACCCAAAATCTATAGAACAAACGGAATATCTGACCAATAAAGGAATATATTTAGAAGATCTGAAGAATAGAACTGTAATCTTTAAAGGTTCAGCAAAGGAGGCTTCTTCTTATTTTCCAAAGAATTTGAATGTAGCATCGACCTTAAGTTTCTCTGGAATAGGGGTCGAAAAAACAAAAGTTGTTCTTGTGGCAGACCCAGCTATTAAAGAAAACAAGCATGAGATATTGGTGAGGGGGGCGTTTGGTGAATTCAGGACTCAAGCGAAGAATATCCCTTCACCAGGTAATCCAAAAACCAGCTATCTGGCTGCTCTTTCAGCCATAGCAACCTTACATAAAATCAATGAACCCTTTCAAATTGGGACATGAAGGCAGATCTTGTCCAAATGGGTGGTTGAGATAGATAGGAAGAGGTTATTACAAAAAGTCTTTCAAAGAGGAGAAGAACTTACTCTGGAAAATCCCAAATATTTAGAATACCTTGCCCAATCTATGTTCTACGAGTTACAATCCGATCTTGGGGAAAAAGGAGACATCACTACCAGATCTATCTTTGGTGAAAAGGAGAGAGAGGTTAAAGCCGTAATAAAGAGCAAAGAATCGGGGGTAGTTGCGGGGCTTGAAGAAATTTCTTGGTTTTATAGTAAATTCGGTTTTGAAATGAAACTTTTGAAGAAAGATGGTGATGAGGTAAGAAGAGGTGAAGTCTTGATGGAGATATACGGTAGCGATAAAATGCTTCTAGAAGTTGAGAGGACCGGGTTAAATCTACTTCAAAGAATGAGCGGTATTGCGACGGAGACTCGATCTCTGGTTCGAAAAACAGGTAGCAAACTTATGATACTTCCAACAAGAAAAACATACGGAGGTTACCTTGACATAAAAGCAGTGTATATTGGTGGAGGGGGCACTCATAGACTGGGACTGTGGGATGCGATTCTGATCAAGAATAACCATCTCGAATTGCTGAGACAGATGGGATATGAAAATGTTATTGAAGAAGTCATAGATAGAGTTTGTAAAGTAAAAAATAAGGGAAGATTTGTTGAAATCGAGGTGGAGAACAAGGAAGATGCGATAAAGGCTTCAAAGAAATTCAAAGAATCGATAAAAGGAATTTACATAATCATGTTTGACAATATGTCTCCAGAAGAGATAAAAATCACAATAGAAGAAATGAAGATGAAAAAGGTCTATGATCATGTTCTATTAGAAGCCTCGGGCGGGATAACCCCTAAGAATATTCATACATATGTTGGCCTAGGCTTAGATGCAGTTTCTTTAGGTTATCTTACCCACTCTGCAAATTCGTTAGATATGAGCCAAGAAATAATTGGAGCAAGGTAAATAATCCTAAAACTCGAGAAATTTTTAGAAAAGATTTTATTGTATCCACCTAAAAAGGATTTTGGAAGCCCGGTCGTCTAGCGGTCAACCTCTCTAAGGGCTAAGGATGCCAGGCTCTGGATCTAAAAGAAGGGGTTACCTGGTGACGCCAGTTCGAATCTGGCCCGGGCTACCATAAAGTTCTAGTTGTGGTGCCGTTCATTCTAATTATATTCAGTAAAAATTTAACAGGAATTTCAGAAATGAATTAGATTTCTACAACAATATACCAACAGTTCCTTTACCACCATCTTCTTCTTGCCTTCATCTGAGTTTTGAAGCATTAATTACGTAAAGAAGTCTATTTCATCAAGTAGTATCTTATTAAAAAATCGATACAATTTAGTAGGCATAGAATATTTTTGGAAACGGATATAAGAGCTAAGTCTATTATTGTCTTCTCTGTCCATCGCCTGCGGGGGTCGCCAAGCATGGTCAAAGGCGCGAGGCTCAGAACCTCGTCCCTCAGGGGTTCGTGGGTTCAAATCCCACCCCCCGCACTAGAGTTCGTAATTGGCGCTTAAATTCTCGGAATTGCACTAAAAAAAGGACTGGACAATAAGGGATCAATCTTTCTAGGGTTAAAGAATGTTTTTGCCGCTTGGACTGCAAATCTATCTGCTGACATAATAAAAATTGTATTTCAAGGATACTCTATTGCTAGTTCTTATGTTTGCTTTTTAACTTTGGAAACAGGAAGCCGACTTTATCAGTGTAATTCTCCCATTCTTTTCCGAATTTCTTACTTAGCAACCTGTCCTTAACTCTTGCCCTAATGACCGTGCTAAGAATTGATAATGCAGAGGTAAACACAATGCCTATTGCAAACGGGTCAAAATGACAAATAATTAAGTTAGATGTGAACGCCAAAACCATAAACAAGGAAGGTAGGTCAACCTTAGATTAATCAATCTAATATTCTACTTTTTTCAAAAAACTTCAGGTGTATTACGAATCCTGAGAGTTATATCGAAAATTGGTTGTTTAAGTTCGATTTGGCCTGACCTTCTTATCTAAGCTAACCCAAAGTTATGTTTGTCCTTCCTTGATTTCTATAAAGCCTACTCTATTCAGCCATCTCCAAGAGTGCATAACACCCTTCACATCTCATTCTAAGTATTTCTATTGGCAGCTTGACGAGATAGCGTCCGTACCACTGTGCCCCTTTCAGGGTCCCACTCCCATCAGAATATGTATAAAGTGTTATACTCTGACCACAATTAGGACATGTAATCGTCTTCTCCTTAGGTACATCTATCACTCTTATCTCTCTCATCCTCTTATTCCGCCTCCTTATTTTTTAATCTCTTGCCCTATTTATTAAAATATATGAATGGAATAGAATCCATCCTTGTAGTATGGACCTTAAAGTAGTTTGAGTATCTTCCTGCTCTTTGAGCATTTTCTACATTGGTATTTAAAGGAGGCTATGATAGTTGATCTAAGAGACCATATTAATCGATTCAGATTAATCTTAAACATTTCTATTATCCTATCTTTTCCATGCATTTTCAGAGCAAAAAGGAGTTGCCAACTTAAAAGCAAAGAGAGTTGTAAAAATGTTCACGTTAGCCTTTTATATCATCAAGACAACTGACTATTAGATGGTTATTGGAATCGACAAAATGTGAAAACTGTGGGGCAGAACTACCAGAAGGTGCAAAATTCTGTCCTAATTGTGGCGTCCATGTAGGTAAGGTTATAAAAGAGGAGTTCTCGATCTCATCTGAAGATCTCATCAAGAAGATCAAAGAACTTATTCATGAAGGGAACGTCAGGAAGATCATCGTAAAAGATGTTAAAGGAAAGAACCTCTTAGAAATACCTATCACGGCGGGGATCGTAGGTGTCGTCCTAGCTCCTTGGCTCGCAGCGTTAGGAGTCATTGCCGCCCTCGTCACAAAATGCACCATAACCGTAGAGAGAACAGAATAAAATGGATACATCGGCTTTCATTATCATCCCATCAGTTGCTATCTGATCTTTGATTTTGACAAACCCTATACGAAGAACTATTCCCAGCTCGTTTTATATTTGCCTTGCGTTTATTCAAACACATATCAAAGGGATACATGGGAATCGATCTTTACATGGGTCGGCCAGGATTCGAACCTGGGACCTCTACCGTGTGAGGGTAGCGTCCTAACCATGCTTTCCGAACGAAAATATCTTCTCTTCGTTCTCTAGACGACCGACCCTTCTGATAATGGGATAGCAGATAATTAAAAGATTTTCCATAAATCGTTCGAAGTATCATATTTAGGATGTAATAAAGAGTGACGTGAAGAAATTAGCCAAAAAACAAAGTATAGCATAGATTAGAGAATTCGGAAGTTACTCTAATCCGACAAAATATGAAAAAAGGTTCATATTTAATCGGTTCTAAAAATGGAAGCAAATATTTTAATCCTAAGACCTATTTGGACATATGGAGTTGCCAGAAATTAAGATAAGAAAAATTTTGGTTCCTACCGATGGTTCGGAGTATTCTATTAAAGCTGCAAAGTTCGCCTCAGATTTGGCCCAACTGAAAAAAGCCAGAATCGTTGCACTGCACGTATCAGCGATCTACTTGCAGCCTGAATTCCAGTCTGGTGTACCATATGTAGATTTTCCGATTCTAACCAAAGAGGAAGAGAAGTTTGCCCAAATGTGTACTCAGTCGGTTGCCAAGCTTGCAATAGATTCAGGACTAGAAGTTGAAGAGAGGATCATAGGAACTGGTACATCAGTTGTGCATACGATCTGTGAATTCGCAAGGAGAGAGGGTTGTGACCTTATAGTGGTGGGAGCAAAGGGTAGGAGTGGGATAAAGAAGCTTCTTATGGGTAGCGTTTCAATGGGGGTTGTAACCAATGCTCCATGTCCTGTGCTAGTAGTTAGGTAAATGAAGATAGAACTTTGTAAAAGACTTTTCAGGTCTAAGATATAGGCGCTTTGCTATGAGTGCTTATCTTACTTCTTTGCGCCAAGGGACCTATTCTTCAAGCGTAGACTTTCACTTCTGCACTTCCTGCACCTTGTAGCAGATAGGGGGTTCTTCGAACCGCACTTTAGGCATATCTTGAAGAAGAGTCTCCTCTTCTGGGCTAACTGCTTTTTTATTACATCTGTAATGGGCATATACTATCCACCAACAGACCGTTCTTATAATCTTTTTTTTATTTTCTCTATAAAGTTATAAGGACTTATAGTCCAACCGTGATACTTTTTCTCTTTTCTTTCTTGAAACCCTTTCAATGATCTTATATGTACACCAATCGCCACACATAGTGCATGTCCCGCTCTTACTTTTCTTTCTGTAATGAATCTCTTTCGCACGATCGGGATCTACACTCAGATTTATCTGGCTCTTCCAGTCGAGAAGAGAACGAGCCTCTGATATCTCCAAATCATGCTTCATAGCTCTTTCGCCAAGCTTTACTATATCTGCAGCATGGGCAGCTATCTTTGATGCTATTACTCCTTGACGGACATCCTCTACATTAGGAAGCCCGAGATGCTCTGCTGGTGTCACGTAGCAAAGATAGTCTGCTCCGACCATGGCAGCTATCGCACCACCTATGGCCCCAGCGATATGGTCGTAGCCCGAGGCTATATCTGTCACAAGGGGACCAAGAAGATAGAAAGGCGCACCATTACATAAGGTTTTCTCTATCTTTACATTAGCCTCTATCTGATCTAACGGTAGATGCCCTGGACCTTCAACGATGACTTGCACACCAGCCTTCCAAGCCCTTTTTACGAGCTTGCTTATCGTCAGAGCCTCATGGAATTGGGCATAATCGCTAGAATCTGCAAGGCTTCCAGGTCTAAGACCATCCCCCAAACTCAATGTCACATCGTATTTATTTGCCAACTCAAGAATATAATCGTAATCTGAATAAAGGGGATTCTCCTTTTCATGGTGGAGCATCCATGCAGCAAGAAACGCTCCTCCTCTGCTCACTATGCCGTTTAGCCTTGGATGGTCCATTATGTACTTCACAGCATCTAAAGTTATGCCGCAATGTACTGTCATGAAGGCAACACCGTCCCTCATGTGCTTCTCAATCGCATTAAAGAGATAATCCACATCCATCCTAACAGGGCTCTTGTACTTCCTAATAGTTTCGATATAAGCTTGGTATATAGGTACTGTACCGAGGGGGATCCGTACCTCTTTAAGAATGGTATTCCTAATAAGGTCTAGGTCTCCTTCAGTACTCAAGTCCATTATAGTATCTGCCCCATATCTGATAGCGACCTTTGCCTTCTCCAATTCGAGGTTCAGATCACATATATCTGGAGAATTGCCTATGTTAGCATTGACCTTTGTCCTAAGACCTTCGCCTATGCCAAGGGGCTTGGAATCCTTAAGACCGTTATACATGATTACTGCTCTGCCATTGGCTATGTCGCCCCTTAGCTTTTCAGCAGATATGCCCTCATCATGGGCTACTTGCCTCACTTCTTCGGTGACCTTACCTCGGCGCGCAGCTACAATCTGATTGACCATTTTATCTAAATTTATTCGAATCTTTTATATGAATGTTTTTCACATTGATGGTCCCTCTCTCGATCATCTTAAGTATATTGTATTCTACCTGTGAGCTGTCTAAAATTTTAGAATAAAGAATTATATTGCTAGAGATAAGAAAATAAGAGATATGAATATTTTATCATATTCCATCATTCTACAAAATTTTATCATATTCCATTATTCTACAAAAATAGTAAACATATTATATAAATTGATAAAGTTAGAATAAACAATGCGCTCCAAGTTATTTTGCTCCAATCATAAACGCCTCTACCATTCATCGAAGATAGTGGAATACAATGAACCAAAGCGAATGTCATGGCTATTATCAATCCCATATTCCCAATTAAAGAGAAACCTAAGACATATAAACCATAAAAAATCCCAGCCACTAATAAACTAATAATTATTGTTAATGAAGTAACTAAACCTAATGAACGTTTTGTAAATTTTTGTGAATGGTAACTGATTCGACTCGGCCATGAAAAAGGCGCTCTAAATAATAATGTTGAAAGAATAAACATGGATAATCCAAAATAATATAAACGATACTCGCTAGATATACCTTGTTTTTTCGCAAATTCCCCTATAATCAAGTTGTTGACCAATTCGATTATTAATCCTACAAAGAAAATTATAGGCAGAAGATAAAAAATTTCGGTAAATATTTCTACGCTAGAATAAGAAAATGCGAAAGTTAATACTACCAAAGAAAACAATAAAGAAATTATTTCTCGTTTGCTAAACATCAATCTATATTTTCTTTTATCCTGAATAACTGGCTTCCTTTTTGAAGCAATAAAAGACGCAACTCCCCTTTTTAATGTTAATGGCAGGAGTCCACTTAAATCGATAGATGAAAATATTGAAGTGGTGCCGATTGTCATAACACTTGCTGCCACAGTTCCTTCAGTTGAGGGAGCCCATGAATAAGGTTCTGGCTCTGGTTCTGGCTCTGGCTCTGGCTCAGGCTCTGGCTCTGGCTCTGGCTCAAAAGCTATTGGTATGCTTTGACTCAACATATTTGTGAAATCAGTAATATTCGGAACTATTCCAATCCATCCTGCTTTTGTAACCGGGGGTGCTATGATTCCAGGCCGTGGAAATACTGCCCAATTTCGGAACCATTCACAAGTAAAATTACTCATATTAATCCCTTCTATATCCAGTTCGTCAAGACCTTCATGTACTGCATTAATTATAACTGCAATAACATCGTCACTAGAATCAATTATTCCGTCACCATCTAGGTCACTAGATGCATCATAGTTTCTAATAATATGTACACCATCTGTTATTAAATTAATGATTTGTTTATCAGAAAAATCAAAATTTGGAGAATTCTTCAACTCATTCCACGCAAGTTTTATTCCATATGCCAATGGAGTTGGGCCACCCCCTTTAGACATGATCGATATGTTTTGAATTACTTCAGAGTGGGTATAATTATTAATGATAGTAGGTGCTAATTCGATTTTTGCTTCTGAATTTTTGTAACCAGAACCTAATTGAACTATTGTAAGTTCTACAGAGCCGTCTAACGGTATAGTTTCATTTATGACTTTGATTATACCATCTTTAATAAAGTGCCACTGATTGTCTGTTATACTTTTAGACCCATCAATAACAATGCATACTTGATTGATAATCTGATTACTTTCACCATATATTGGAAAAGCAACAAAAATATTGAGCAAAAAAAATACTAAGACAAGTTCAAAAAAAAAGTTTTTTCATTTTTTTGCTCCCTTGGAGAAAAAAATCAAATATTGAAGGATATTAAATATTTCTATAAATTACTTGATTTCTACGATTGTGAATGATAATATTTTAAATTACAAATTCCATTCCTATAACAAAGAAGCAATTTCGCTTGAACTCTAATCGCCTTATATTATCTGGATCACCATTAGGTTTCTTAAAATTGCCATCAGTCATAACAATAGCTGGCAAATCTTCTATTAGTTACAAATTCCTTCTTAAAAAAGGAGAGTTTATTTTAGGAGTTTAAGTGTCTCTTCATACGGAACCGCAGCCATGGTTTGAGTTTCACAGAACTCAGCCCAGGGTATGGCCCATTTCATGGCTTCCTTTTCGTCGGGCGCTTCAAAGGTTATGACGAAGTCATATTGACCTAGAGTGCTGAACACACTATGATACTTTATGCCTAAAGGAGGGCTTTTGCAAGACTTTTGCGTAGCTTCTATGAAAGCTGGCGTTATCTTACTCTTCATCTTCATGAGAGCGATAAAGAACATATCAATCTCCAGAATCTAGTGTAAATGATCTAACTTATAATGATTATGAAACCAGAAAAATGCCGCGACGCAATAGAATCAAAAAAAGAAGCTTTTATCCAATAACTTTATTCCAGATTTGCCCTTAAAAAATGTTCAAAAGCTTCGAGAGCCTCATCATTGTCCTCATATCGAGGCGTAAAATCAAAAGCGTTAACACCATCATTAACGCCGTTAACATATTTGTTAAGATTTGGTGCGGGGGGTGGGACTTGAACCCACGAAGGCCTGAGCCAGAGGATTTCTTATGACCTTAAGTCCTCCCCCTTTGATCGACCTAGCCCTATCTTTGACCTGGCTTGGGTACCCCCGCTCCACAGTAAATCGTCATCAGGGGTTAAAAAGTCTCACTCTAAGAAGCTTCTATTCAAAATTCAGTTAATAGACCAACAGTAAAACTAAAGATTCATATCCTAAAAATTTTCCTAAGATGGTAAAAATTGTCGATCTATTTCAAGTTTAAGATGAGTATAGTTGTAAGAGAAGACTTGAACATGAGCACTGGCAAGATAGTGGCCCAAGCATGCCATGCGTGTCTAGAGGTACATGAAAAGGCAAAGAAAAGGAAAGACGGTTATTGGAAAGCTTGGCGCAATGAAGGTGCTAAAAAAGTTATTCTTAAAGTTGATTCGTTAGAGAGGCTTCTTGAAATAGAAAAGAGGGCTAAAAGGCTCAGATTGCCTTATGTACTGATAGTTGATAGAGGGTTGACAGAAATTCCACCGAATACGCCTACAGCTATAGGAGTTGGTCCTTCAAGGTCTGAGTTGATCGATAAAGTTACTGGTGACCTCCCTTTATTATGAATTTAAAGACACGATTCAAGTTTGATCACAATGATCTTAGATACATTGATTGATATGTTAAATCGCCTTAGCTACTGCTGGATGGTTGAGGTCTACAAGAATCACTTCATACCAGATATGCTTTCCATCCTGATACAGGAAGTATGAATTCATTACCTTAAGGTTTGGGTATTTTTTGGCCACTCTTCTCTCTGCTACTTCACGGGCACTAACATTCGCCTTGATCTTCACAGTTCCAAGATGCTTAGGCCTCCTTCCAGATCGGGGCCTACTCTTTCTCATCCCTCCTTTCCCAATTTTTATACGAACCACTATGAAACCTTGTTTCGCCTTGTAACCTAACCTTCTCGCTCTTTCGATCCTTGTCGGTCTTTCAATCCTGACCACGGTCGGCTCTTTCCTCCATGCTATCAACCTCGCTCTTATGCTCTCAGGCTTTTCCTTCAAGTTCTTTTGCCAAGCCTCGTCAACATACTTGTACATGATGAAGGATAGCTTAATTTCTATGTTGATAAATCTTTTTCTAGTCAAAGAGACCTTGGATAAGTGATCGATCATGGGGACACTACTACTGACTGAGAAGGATGTTGAGCCCTTAGTAAGTATGAAAGAAGTTATGGATGTTGTTGAAGATGCCTTTAAGGAGAAAGCCTTTGGAAGAGTTCAGATGCCAGCAAAGTCTTATATCTTTTATAAAAAATATAACGGCGATTTCAGAGCAATGCCTTCATACCTTGAGAACTTCGACACATCGGCTGTAAAACTCGTCAACGTTCATCCAGACAACCCAGTCAAGCATAATCTCCCAAGTATTATGGCGATCATAATTCTGATAGATCCAAAAACGGGTTGTCCCTTGGCGATTATGGACGGGACACATATAACAAGCATAAGAACTGGAGCTGCTGGAGGCATAGCCGCCAAATACCTATCGAAAAAGGATGTGGGAATCATTGGAATGATAGGTGCTGGAAGGCAAGCAAGAACCCAATTGATGGCACTCTTGACACTTTATAAAAAATTAGACGAAGTCAAGGTTTATGACATCTCTAAGGTCAACAGGGGTTTATTCGTAAAGGAGACTTCAGAGCTTTATTCCGATGTTACGAAGATAGTGCCTGTGGAGACAGCCAAAGAAGCTGTTGAGGAATCAGACATAATCATAACAGTAACACCTTCAAGAGAGCCCATAGTCAAAGACGGCTGGGCAAAGGAGGATGCCCACTTCAACTGTATAGGAGCGGATGCCCCTGGCAAGCAAGAGTTAGACCCAATGATACTGAAAAGTGCGAAAATAGTTGTCGATGATTTAGAGCAAGCGATGCATGGTGGCGAGATAAACGTCCCATTTTCTAAGGGATTGATAACTGAATCTGAAATTCATGGGGAGATAGGAGAGATTGTAGCAGGGTTAAAGCTTGGCAGAGTTTCGTCTGATAGGATAACGGTGTTCTGTGCTACGGGATTGGCAATACAAGATGCTGTTACTACCAAATTGGTTTATGATAGGGCCATTAAGAGGGGCATAGGACAAGAAATACAGTTCGTATCCGTCTAAATTCATGGAAAGATGCTCTTCAAGAAGTCCTCGATAAGGGGCCATCCATAAAATCCAGCGGATGCATAGAATATATTTAAAATGATCTTTCCAGTTATGGCTGCTAAGAGCGCTTTCATCTTTGGGTATTCTATGAGTCCTAATGGTATCCATATTATGTCGTCAGGAGTCAATGGAGTCATGGCGAATGCTAATATGAGCCATAACCCGTACTTTTCTAACCTGACGCGCCAAACATCCAAACTCTTCCTCCTTTCTTCAGATAAGACGTATCTCCCCCCTACACCAAGATAGTAATGAACATACTGCCCTATACCCGCGCCCAATCCAGCAAGTATTCCTATAGTAAGAACGCCTAGAATATTATGTTGAAAACTACCAAAAAGCGCCACTACGATGTAAGATGGGAAAATGGCTATTAGGATGGAGCTCGATCCAAGGAAACCAGCCACGAATGCACCAATATAACCCATCCCTTCTAAAACATCGATGAACCAATCTAAGCTTACAATTGAAACTTGAGATAGGTAGTATAGAACGATAGTCATTACAAGAAGTAATGTAACAATGATTATTACGATTAGTGGGACTTTTTTCATCATACTCCCTCCGCTCTGGATCGGTATCTCGGTTTCGATATCCTAATTTACCAAATAGAAGAATATTTATTTCATTTAGTTTGATAAGATGCTATTATCTTTTCAGCCAAGAGGGTTGCTGCAAGTTCTTGGGCTTCTTTCGTCTGTGCGCCTATATGAGGTGTCGTGACTACATTTTGAAGCTTGACAAGCTCGCTTGAAATCGGTGGCTCTACTTCAAAAACATCAAGAGCGGCACCTTTGATAGATCCACTCTTAAGAGCATTTAGAAGGGCTTTTTCATCTATCACAGCCCCTCTTGAAGCGTTGATGACGTATGCTGTCCTCTTCATCTTACTCAACCTTTCTTCATTTATCATATGATAACTATCTTCAGTCAATATAACGTGCAAAGTTATGAAGTCTGAAGAAGTCAATAGTTCATCTAAAGGCACAGTTTTTGCTTCAAGCTCATAAAGGAGTTCTTCACTTAGCTTGATAATATCGAAAGCAAGAATTTTCATTCCAAAAGCTTTAGCCAGTCTCGCGACTTTTGTACCTATCCTCCCCATACCAATAACTCCCAAAGTCTTCCCCTTCAGTTCAGACCCCATAAGTTCATGCTTAAGCCATTTACCTTGCTTGATCCCAGCATCCCCTTGGACGATACCTCGACTGAGAGCCAACATTAACCCGATGGTAAGTTCTGCGACTGCATCTGTAGATGCCATAGGGGTGTTTAAGACTTTTATTCCCCAAGATTTGGCCGACTCTAAATCTATGTTATCGAGACCTACACCTGCCCTTCCTACAATCTTTAGATTCTTACCTTTCGAGATGACTTCTTTCGTTATTTTCGTCCTCCCCCTCACAATTAATACATCATACTCGTGAACTTTACTTAACAAATCCTGGCTGGTAATCTTGGGTAAGTAAGTTATATCGAAGCTTTCTGAAGATAGCATTTCTATGCCTTTCTCTGAGAAGCTATCGCAGATCAGAACCTTAGGTGTGACTCGCTCCAATTCCAGAATATCTGCATTTCTTTTATACTTAAAAAGATAAGGGCGATTGGTACCGTTTACCTTGTTTTAGATTATACAATAAAGTATAGGACTATATTTTAAAAACTATAACAAGCCAGACTTCGGATTATTTAGTGAAGGAATGTCTCGATGCGACCAACTATCTTGCTATAAATGAAACTTATTAGATTAGATTAGATCAAGGACCAAATCAAGAAGAGTTAAAATGACACAAAGAAGGAGAAATAATTATCGAGAGAAGAGTAATCTAAAAAAGTGAAAAAAAGCATTTATCTTTCTATCCGATTTTTGATATGCCTACTTTGACTTTTAATCGATTCCCTTTAATTAAAGGGACTAAGAAGAGTAATAATTTAATAGTTATTTAAACCAATTAAATCCAAATTTGATAGTTGGTATAATAGGTAAACCAAATACTGGCAAATCGACGTTCTTTAATGCAGCAACTTTATCACATGCACAAGTTGCAAGTTATCCCTTCACAACCATTAAACCAAATGTAGGCATAGCTTATCTTAGGGTAAGTTGTGTATGTAAAGAACTGGACGTTAAGGACAGTCCTGTCAACTCGATCTGTATAAATGGTATTCGTCTAATACCTGTAAAATTGATAGATGTTGCAGGATTGGTTCCTGATGCTTGGAAAGGAAGAGGTTTGGGAAATAAATTCTTAGACGATATTAGAAGGGCTGATGCTTTGATTCATGTCATCGATGCTTCTGGGTCTACCGATGAAGAAGGGAGGCCCTGCACTTTAGGTGCTCACGATCCATTGTGCGATGTAGACTTTGTCGAGAGAGAGTTTGACCTTTGGCTCCTGCAGATAGTCAAAAGGGATTGGCCACGCATGTCTCGGACAGCAGAGTCTGGAGTCCAGAAGATAAGTTCTATGCTAGCAGAGAGGTTGAGCGGGCTATCGATAACTGAGGAGCAGATAGTCGAATCGATGAACTCTATTAAGTTGAATTTTGAAAAGCCAACAAATTGGTCTGAAGAAGACGTCTTCGATCTATGTCGTGTTATTAGGCAGATTTCAAAGCCCATGGTCATAGCGATGAACAAGTCAGATCTTTTAACGTCGCTTAAAAACATAGAGAGGTTAAGGGCTAAGGGATGTTTGGTTATTCCTTGCGCAGCCGAAGCAGAGCTCTTGCTGAGAAGGGCTGCCGAAAAAGAGCTGATAGAATATATCCCAGGGGACAGTTCATTCCATATGCTACATCTTGATAGGTTGACACCAGAGCAGAAGAAGGCTTTTAATCTTGTGAATGATAGAGTCCTTAAAGTTTGGAGCTCCACTGGAGTTCAGCAAGTGATAAATACTGTGTACTTCGATCTAATGAAAAGCATCGTGGTCTACCCTGTTGAAGATGAAAAGAGGCTCTCAGATAAAACTGGACATGTACTGCCAGACGCATATGTTATGAAAGTAGGCTCCAAGGCGAAAGACCTGGCATACAAGATACATACAGATTTGGGGAAGGGATTTCTCTATGCTGTAGATGCGAAAAAGGAGTGCGCCTAGGAGCAGATTACGTCTTGAAAGACAGAGACGTCATCAAGATCGTATCGACCACCAAGAGAGGTTAAACTTGCCAATTTTTTCATATCCTTTGAATTCGCCCGAAATCCCATTAAATGGTTAAATAATTATTAATAAATAAAAATATTTCAAGCAGTGGAAGAGTCTTCGTAAGAGGCAGGGGATATGTTTGAAGAGGCTGGAAGTCATAGTATCAAAGGGCGAGTCAAAGAAAGTTAGAGAGATATTAGATCAGTGTGAGTTTTTATACACTTCTGGAACCATAAAGATAGGGGATGAGACATGTGTTGTCTATTCCGCCATTCTTCCTGATCAGTTCATAGATAGCGTGATCGACATGATTTCAAAACAGATAGATTTGCGCCTAAAACAGAATATGATAAGCGTTTATAATGTCGAGGCAACTGTCTCAACGTATATCGACCGATTGAAGGAGAAGGTGGCCAAGATAAGGCCCTTGCCTAACCCTCTAGAGAGGCTTGTGGCGAGTACTGAGAGATACACTCGTCTTACTTCAGATATATTGACCATGGCTTGTTTTGCAACTTTGGTCGTTCTTGCTGGGCTTTTCTTGGATAATGTTGCGATAGTTATAGGTGCGATGTTGTTATCACCGTTACTTGGACCTATAAGTGCCTTTGCAGTCAATGCCGTTCTCGGAAGGGTTGAAAAGTTGATCAAGAGTCAATTTTCAATAGTCATGCTCTTAGTATCTGTTGGGTTATTGTCTGCTTTCATAACATATGTTACATCTTTCTTTATCCAACTACCACTAACTTCGCAGATCACGATTCGTACTACTGTATCGTTGACAGATATTGGGATAGCAGTTATACTAGGCTTCGCTGGGGGGCTGGCTCTGGTCATCGCTATACCTGAAATACTTGTAGGGGTAGCCGTAGCCGTTGCGCTATTGCCACCAGCTGCGGTCACTGGAATCGGACTGGCTTTGATGGACATGGGCATCTTCTTTGGAGCCATGCTACTGACATTCGTCAACCTTCTTGGCCTTCAGTTGGGTTCCGTTTCAATACTATGGATGAAAGGGGTTACACCAAGAAGATATCACCAAAAAGCTGTAGCTAGAAAACACACTACCTACTCACTGTTAACTCTCTCTATTCTATTATTAATCCTTAGCATAATCATTATGCTTATTGAGTTATAACCGTGGCTCAACAAAAATTGTTGAAGACAGTTTAGTTAACAGGTGTAACTTGCTCAACTTCTATCTTTGGCGTTCCTACAGATAAAAGCTTCATCTTTCTCACGCCTAGATGTCTTATATGCATGATCTTCTTTGCTTCATTGTATATATCTGATGTAATCGTACCGGAAATAACTTCTTGAACAAGTTGGTCGTAAGTCATATTCGCGACCTTCTCGCTAACGATATTGTGGGCAATCGCCCTTATAGCATGCTTCTTGGAAGAATTGATCCTAGATCGTGTGAGAGCCATAACGTAGATCCTAACCTTGAAGCCATCCATAGTCGTGTAATCGTTGATCATGTCGGCCATAGATGAACCACGCCGAATAAGGCTTCTTAAGTAATCTCTTGAATATTCTTGGCCCTTAAGTATGGTAAGGGCTCGATCATCCTCCACCTTCAAGATCTGGAAGTACAATTTTATGGTATATTGTTGGGGGTCTTGTTTGAGTAGGTCGAAGAGCGTAGTCTCTAAAACCTCTCCTAAAGCCTTTTCAGGGTCTGTAACGGGCACACGGGCGATTGGTGTCCTCCCAAATATCTGTGGAGTTTCAACTTCTATCCACTGCTTTCCACGCCATTTGTCTTTAACCTTCCTACGCTTTTTCGCTTTGGGCATTTCTAGTGCAGATTTCAGTAGATTTAGAGGAATATAAATTTGCTTGTCTTAAAACGCCTGAAACATTCGTGATTTGCTTTTGCCTATATTCTCTACTCGGTCTTCTCCAGCATTCTAGTAAAAGTCCATATAACAGTGTTGATAATTTCATTCAGTCTACGTTTATCTCTATAATTTTCCACTGTTATCTTTTTGATTACGCCATTCTCCTCTTCAATGGCATACCTTATCATATCTTCGGCCTCGATTTTACCTTTAGATAGACTTTCTTCATCCTTGTTCTTCATCCCTTCGAGTATTCTGTTGATGAAAAATGATTCAAAAGGTGGAATTGAGACTTCTAATCTTGCATCACTTGCAGGGGCTATCACCATTTTGGAGTCTGATACGTATACATTCCCCATCAAGTAACCATCTTTAGACCTTTTGATAGGTTGGACCTCTTTGACCTCTGGTTCTGAAGGCTTTAACTTTTCAGCAACGATGGCAACGGGCTCTGCTTGAACGCTAGGCTTAGGGGCAAGCTCCGATGCTACCTTGAAGCTCGTCACACGCAATATGTTATCCATAATTGCCAGAGCTTCTCTTAATTTTTCGATCTCGCCCTCTAACTCAGCTATCCTTTCTTCTATCCAAAGTCTGAGTTCTGCTGCTCTCTTGACCTCTTCCTCTGTGAAGCCCATGCCAATTATTTTATATTGTATAAGTTTTAAAAAGTTTTAGACAGAATTAATAGAAAAACGAATATCAGATATCTAATACTCATTGATCAAATATTTGAAAGAATCAGAGCTCATGTTATTTTTTAAGGAAAATTGCTGAATTCTTCTTCAACTTGGTTAAAGGTAGAGGGTCTATAAGGCATTATTAAAAGGATTTTACTTTTGATATTGGCGCTGCCCGAACTATTTCTAATAAGCTTTCTATAGACTTTGGATTTCATTGCTAAAAAATTAGGTTGGGGTAACAGTTCTAGATAAGAATGATTCGAATATCAATCAAGCTGGTTTTCCCTTCATTCCCTTCGGACTTCTTTAGTAATATTCCATACACCCAATTAAAAGGAGAAGATCGAATGTGATGATATTACAACCCACATAGAAAAACGGTTTATTTCTATCTTTATACTCCTTTTCTATCTGATCGGATAATTAAAAAAATAAGGTTGTTACAAATTATGGAATACCCCCGATCAAATTTAAGTTAGATATAAATGGACCGAAGATGGATATTGTCATGTCTATTACACTTAATTACTCAAAACTTGAAAAGGTGAGGGATAATGTTCCCACTATATGATGAAAATCCCACCCGCACCAAGCCTTTCATTACATGGTCGCTGATCTTGATCAACGTCTTAGTCTTCATATGGCAGATTTCTTCAGGTTCTTATGAACGTATCATATTTGATTATGGGGAGATACCTATCTTTGTGATGATGGGGGAGAGGCTCTTCACCCTGTTCTCATCGATGTTCCTCCATGCTGACGTCTTCCACATCTTCGGCAATATGCTCTACCTTTTCATCTTTGGAGACAATATAGAGGATAGATTTGGGCATGTAAAATACCTTTTCCTCTACCTAGCCTTTGGAGTTATAGGGGGTCTTGTCCATTCTTACGTTACAGTAATATTCGATGGGATAGATGTATTCATCCCTGCTATAGGTGCATCTGGAGCAATCTCAGGCGTATTGGGTGCATATCTTGTCTTCTTCCCAAGGGCAAGGGTAATCAGCGTAGCTATACTCTTCTACTTCATCAGGATAATAAGGGTGCCTGCGATAGTATTCATAGGTTTTTGGTTTATACTGCAACCTCTATACGTTCTAATAGGCGGGGGTAGCGTTGCCTACTGGGCTCATATAGGTGGCTTCATAGCTGGCTTTATTTCGGCCTTGATAGCCAAGCCTTTACTGACGAGTCGATAGGTTAAAAGGTTATATTTTCTGTATTTTTATAAAATCTATAAAGAAATCTTGAAGGTTCACAGATGACATTTTCTATGATCCACGAATATAAATTCTGAGCTTTTAACGTTCACTTTATGAGAGCATCACTTTGTAACGAAGAATTTATCAACCCCCCAAATCAGGGTTTTTACAATGCAGTACGTGAGTACGATCGACAGAGATTTCCAGGATAAGATTTTGGCTGACCAAGGGCTGACCTTCACTGAGAAGATCCTCTCTATTAAAAGATGTGATGAATCTAGAAAGGTGGCATCAACTGATGATATCATAGTCACACAAGTCGATCTTGCTATGGCTCATGATGGAACTGCTCCCTTAGCCATAAAGGTTCTTGGTGAATTAGGAATAAAAAGGGTCTGGGATAGCAACAAAGTCATTCTACATATAGACCATACCTATCCTTCGTCTTCCGAACAGATAGCCGATTTCCATTCTATTATGAGAAGGTTTGCCATGGAACAGGGATGCCATATACAAGAAGGGAATATCTGCCATCAATATATGCTAGAGCATTTTGTGGTACCAGGTATGCTAATAATAGGCGCAGATTCTCATACTACTACTCAAGGTTCTTTAGGTGCTT
Organism: Candidatus Methylarchaceae archaeon HK01M; assembly: GCA_024256245.1. Lineage (GTDB taxonomy): Archaea > Thermoproteota > Nitrososphaeria > Nitrososphaerales > JACAEJ01 > HK02M2. The sequence goes on along the minus strand of JAKLZD010000014.1, from coordinate 3,155 downwards.
TTACCACAGGTGTGGGAAGTACGGAGATAGCTGCTGTATTTGCAAGTGGTAGGATCTGGCTGAAGGTCCCTGAATCTATAAAGGTGATATTTAATGGTAAATTGCCTAGAGGCGTATTCGCTAAAGACCTTATCCTTTACATTGCAGGCAAGATTTCTTGTGAAGGAGCAAATTATAAGGCGATAGAATTCACTGGTGGTGCTGTAAAAGATTTATCGATTAGCTCTAGGGCAACTCTATGTAACATGAGCACAGAAGTTGGCGCTAAAGCAGGGATTGTAGAGATGGATAAAGTTACTAAAGAGTACTTGATGCAGATGGGAAGAAAAACCATGTTAGAAGTTCATTCGGGAAAAGAAGCGGTATACGCCAAGATCGTAGAGGAAGATGTTGAAAAGATGGAGCCTTATGTAGCATTGCCTTACAATGTTGATAGTGTCAAAGCTGTAAGAGACGTTGAGGGACAACCTATAGATCAAGCGTTTCTAGGAAGTTGTACGAACGCCAGATTTGAAGACCTTAAGATAGCTGAAGAGATACTCAAAGGCAGAAAGGTAAAGGAGGGGGTGAGGCTGATAGTCACTCCAGCATCGAATCGAGTCTACAAGGCAGCTTTAGAGAGTGGGATCATAGAAACTCTTCTGCAAGCTGGTGCATCTATAACATCTCCAACTTGTGGAGCTTGTGTTGGAACTCATTGCGGCGTACTCGGATGTGGTGAAGTTTGCATATCTTGTAGTAATAGAAACTTCATAGGAAGGATGGGCAGCCCCGAGTCTAAAGTTTATCTAGCCTCTCCAGCAACGGTCGTTGCATCTGCCATCAAAGGATTCATTGCGGATCCAAGGGACTACTTAAGGTGATTTTTTGAAGGGAAGAGCTTGGAAGTTCGGGGATAATGTTAATACAGACATCATCATACCTTACAAATACAAGGCAAGAAGCATCGACCCAAAAACGTTGGCTAAGCATTGCATGGAGGGTATCGATCCAGGGTTCTCAAAGAAGGTTCAGAAGGGCGACTTCATCGTTTCAGGTAGGAATTTTGGTTGTGGTTCAAGTAGAGAGCAAGCTCCTGTCTCTATCAAAGCTTGTGGAATATCTGTAGTCATAGCAGAGAGCTTTGCAAGGATATTCTATAGAAATGCCATTAATATAGGATTGCCGGTGCTTGTCTGCGAAGGCGTTTTAAAAGAAGTCGATGATGGTGATACAATAGAAGTAGATTTGAGTAAGGGATTCGTCAATAACTTGTCAAAAGAAAAGATCATAGAAGTAAAGAAACAGCCCGAATTTTTGGAGAAGATGGTCAAAGCTGGTGGTCTTGTAGAATATTACAAAAAGTTTAGAAGATTCCCGTGGTAATGTCTAATATTTGAAATGAATAAGGTAAGGGTCCAAGTCTACATTTCAGGTCTTGTACAAGGCGTCTTCTTCAGATCCAATACAAGAAAGATGGCATTAAAGCTTTGTTTGAAGGGATGGGTGAGAAATCTTCGGGATGGTCGTGTTGAAGCTGTTTTTGAAGGTGAAAAAGAAAAAGTTTTAGAGATGCTGCAATGGTGTAGAAGTGGACCCCCTAGTGCTCAAGTAACAGATGTAAGTGTAAAATTGGAAAAGTATGAAGGTAAATTCACAACATTTGATATATTTTACTGATTTAATTTTATAATTTGTAATAATAAAGGGAAGTAATATAAAATTTTCGCATTTTTATGAGCAACATTACACAAAGCTTAACTATTAGTGATATGGAGGGTTCGATGAAGCAGTATGGGAAGGCAAGTTGCTTTAATTCGTGGTGACGGTACAGGCCCAGAGTTAGTAGATGCAATGATAAGGGTGGTGAAGGCAAGTAAGGCGGATGTAGACTTAATATCATGTGACGCAGGGTTAGAGTGGTGGGAGAAAAATGGCGGTTACTCTTTCATACCACCTGAAACTTGGGAAATACTTGAGAAATCGGTAGCATGTTTCAAAGGTCCCACTACTACGATACCAAAGCCAGAAACCCCAAAAAGTGTTGCAGTGAGTATAAGGCAGAAGTTTAAACTATTCGCAAATGTAAGACCGATAAAGACCTTTCCAAATACAAGTGGTCCCCTTGGTGATGTTGACTTCATTTGTGTTCGTGAAGCAACAGAGGGTCTCTATACAGGCATAGAATTCCGTTTCGATGATATAGCCATTGCTTTAAGAAAGATCAGTAGAAGGGCATCGGATCGTGTTACAAGGTATGCATTTTATTTGGCAAGAGAGAAAGGTTTGAAGAAGGTGGTTGTAATAACGAAAGGGAACATCTTGAAAGAGACTGATGGGCTATTTAGAGAGGTCGTAGAAGATATAGCAAAGAATTTTCCTGAGATTGTAGTGGACTATTACTTTATAGATAACTTCGCTCAACAACTTGTCAAGAACCCTCAAAGGTTCAACCAGAATGTAATTTTGAGTACAAACCTATTCATGGATATAATTTCTGAGGAAGCTTCTGGTCTGGTAGGGAGTATTGGTTGCGTATACTCTGCAAATATTGGGGAGAATTATGCTATGTTTGAACCTGCCCATGGAAGTGCACCTAAGTATAAGGGGATGGACAAAGTGAATCCTACAGCCACTATACTTTCTGGAGCGTGGATGCTGGATTACGTTGGAGAAAAAAGGGCTTCGAAAGCTATATTCAAGGCTACAAACGATGTTATAGCTGAAGGGAAGGTAGTGACCTATGATCTAGGCGGGAAGGCTAAGCTGTCTGAGATGGCTGAGGCTATAGCACAGAAGACTGAGGAGATACTTAGATAACCGTCAAAAATTGGTTCTGTTATCTATTTAGGGAGTTTAAATCTGTTGATGGTGGTGGAAGGCAGAATAAATTTTCGGTCTAAAGGGATATGCTCTTAGATACTGCCATTCTTCTTGTTATCTCAGCTTCCGAAAGTGGATCTATTCTTTTCATTTTATTATTCTCAGGAAATGGTGTTATAGGCTTGTATAAATTATGGGCAAAATCGCTATTGCCGTTCTGTCTTTCTTTTTACCATTTATCCCAGCCTCTTGTATATGGCTGTGAACAAGAAAAAGCCCGCTGAGGTAAAGACGATGATCCCGCTAGTTGCCACGTTGTAGAAGGCTGAGAGAGATATGCCCGTGATCATACT
>JAKLZD010000147.1 GCA_024256245.1 Candidatus Methylarchaceae archaeon HK01M | reverse complement strand
TATTATACCGATTTGGTAGTCTTATTATTTAAAACATAAAAAGGAAGGCATGAATCACAGAGTGGGTAAGGAAGTGCGTTCAAATTGTGTATCATTATAATAAGTGCAAGTATGATCTTCATTAAATTAAAAAGGAACCAAAAAAACCAGAGAATTAGATAGATCAAGGTATGGTTAAAAGTGAATTTTATATGACTTCATCAGTCAATTCTATATACCCGTACTTATTGGATAGGTAGGTTAGATAGAAATGTTGAATTTCCAACCAGGTGGGTACTACTTGGTGAACACCGATGGAGAAGTTTACTCGATAGAGGAAGCCAGGATAAAAGATCGAAATCTTCAAGCCCTGGTAGATTCTGAGGTCTACAAGAAGAGCAGTACCAAAAGAGCACCGCACATAGAACTCATGAAAAAACTCAAGGTAGCTGGATACGAAGAACTTTCTGACCCTGGTCATGTAATATTTAAACCCAAGGGAAATCTTATCTTCGATCTTCTAGCTGATAGGACTTTGCAGATCGCTCTTGAATTAGGGGCCAACCTTGTCAAGACTCCTATCTTTTACGATTTAAGTTTCAAATCTATTAGTGAGCATGCCAGACTCTTCGGTCAGAGGATGTACAAGGTGAAGAGTGGTAAAAGGACTTTTGCTTTGAGGTATGCAGCATGCTTTGGACAATTCTCCTTGCTTTCAGATTCAACTCTATCTTACCGTGATCTACCTCTTAAGATTTTTGAGTTGGCCGATAGTTACAGACTTGAGCAGAGGGGGGAATTGATAGGGCTAAATAGATTAAGAAAGTTTCACATGCCAGATATGCACATACTATGCCTCAACATCAAAGAAGCAAAGATCGAATTTGAAAAGATCTGTAAAAGATGCCTAGAAGAAGGGCATAGATTCGGTTGGAATTACACGAGTCTCTACAACGTCAGTAAGGACTTCATCGAAGATCCTAAAGGGCTAGACTATGTTCGATCTTTGGTTAAGATGGAAGGGAACCAAGTCCTACTTCATGTTGTCGAATCAGGCATGTACTATTGGATAATCAACATCGAATTCAACTTCGTCAGCCAACAAGGGCGAATCATAGAGAGCTCTACTGCCCAGATAGATGTCGGAAATGCTGAGCGGTTCAATATATCCTATGTGGATGAAGAAGGTAAAGAAAGAAGGCCTGTGATAATCCATACAGCCGTGATAGGGTCTTTAGAAAGATTCATGGCAGACCTCCTTGAGAAAGCTTCAAGTCTAAAAACACCCTCTCTACCAACATGGATCTGTCCAGTTCAGGTGAGGATCATAAATGTGGGCATTGACTCTTTACAATTCGCTATAAAATTAGCGGAGAATTTGAATATTAATAGCATCCGTGCTGATGTGGATGATAGAAGTGAGAGTGTAGCAAAAAAGGTAGCCAATGCTGAAGTGGAGTGGATACCCTACGTAGTCGTTGTGGGAAAGAAGGAGGTCGAGGGAGGGAATTTGTCCGTTAGGGTAAGGTCTGTAAGAAAGAAATTGGAGATGAGCGAAGAAGAGCTTGTAAAGACAGTAAAAGAAGAGACAAAAGGTTGGCCATATCGCCCCCTTTACTTCAATATACTAGTCTCAAAAAGACCGAGCTTCGTTTAGAATTTTTGATCGCTTTGAGCCATATACGATAGACCGATAAGTTCGGTCATAACTTTGGCAGCTAAAACTGCTGTGGTTCCATTATCGTAAAGAGGCGTAAGCTCAACGATATCGAACCCCACGATCTTCTTTCCTCTTAAAGAATAAAGAAACTCAAAGAGTTTACGAGTAGACATTCCATCAGGCTCAGGATTGCTCACAGCTGGAGCGAAGGCGGGATCGAGCACATCGAGGTCGATGCTTACATAAACATTTTTGAAGTCTTTAAGGAAATCTGTAAGAAGCTTCTCAGCATTGTTGACTGTGTTTATTATCTGTGAAGATATTAAAAAGAGCCCTATCTTTTCGGCAATTCTCCACTCCTCACCGCTAGCAGCCCTAGAACCTATATGAACTGTAGAGTTGGTTCCGATCTTATCTGTTAAGCGTCTAAGAAAGGTAGCATGGCTCATCTTTAAGCCAGAAAATTCGTCTCTAAGGTCCAAGTGAGCGTCGAATACAATGAGGGCGGTATCCTTAGGAACAGAAAGATAAGAACCAAAAGTCAAGGAATGTTCACCGCCCAAAACCCCAAAAGTCACATTCTCGCGGACTATTTCATCTACGACTTTTCCTACTGAATAGATCATCTCCTCTACATTGCTTGTCGATTTCAGGTTTCCAAGGTCCTTTATACTTAATCTATCCAGATCAACATCTAGCTGAGGTGAATAGGTCTCTATGTTCATATAGGCTTGGCGGATAGCATTGGGGCCAAATCTTGCACCAGGTCTAAATGTAGTAGTTGCATCAAAAGGAACTCCAAATATCATGGCGACTGTTTCTATACCTTCCTCTGTTGAAGTGATCAAAGGCTCAGGTGTAATAAAAAGATCCTTATAACTCATTTAATTGAACCTTTCTAGAAGTGCAGCCACAATTATCGGAAACGCCAAGGTAACTTCACTTACCAATACAACTCTTCTTCCAACTTCATTTATCTTCCCCCAAGATACAGCTTCGTCTAAAGTCGCACCAGAAAGCCCGCCGGTCTCTGGTCGGTCGAGAGTTATTTGTATAACATAATCTAGCATTTTGTAGTCAGGTGTCTTTTGAGCAAAGATAGAGGATTGAAAAACGTAATTTTTAGGGACACCTCCACCAAGGATTATAGCACCCGTTCTTTCATTCTTCTCTCTTATCGACCAAATTTCTTGAAGATCCATGAAGGCATCTACATGTAGTTTTTCCGAGTTCTTTCTGTTGTATCTGACAGCCTCGATCCCATATTCGGAATCTTGAATGGCAGGGGCGAAGACCTTTACACCATGAAGGTAGGCGGATTTTAAGATGGAACTTTGATTTGGGAGACGCTTTGCAATCTCCATAAGAAATTCATTTATGGACAGAGTCGCCCCTTTTCTACTATCTACAATATCATGGTATATATCACTGATAGGCTTATCGAATCTTTCATCGAAGTCTTCGTCGGTTATCAGGACATCATATATTCTATTTATTCCAGTCTTACGGAGAATATCGTCTCTTGAATAAGGGTCGCCTTTGTAGTGCTTGCCACCGAATGCCTCCAAAACATCATGAACCAGATTGGCACCAGTGCTGACGATTGCATTTACCCATCCTTTCTCGATCAATGTTATGATCACTTTCTTAAGACCAGCTGGAACAAGCGCTCCTGATAGAGTAATGAAGATATACGCCTTATCTTTGATCATCTGTTCGTATGTATCCACAGCTTTTGCGAGCGTCCCAGAAGAGAAGGAACCTGACTTTCTCATCTGAAGTACTAGTTCGTTTACCGTCATCCTTCTCCAGACTTCCATAGCTTTAACTGGGCCATTACTCCATTCTTCGATTTTTGACTTTTCCATCCCCATTTTCTCTTAAAGTATAATTATGAGTTCTTATAATGTTTATAACTTTTATTATAGATGATAGTATCTTCAAGGAAAATAAATTTCATATAAGAGATCCAAAACAAAGTGAACGATAGAAATCTAATTTTCAGAGCTTAAGGATATCGAAGGAAATTCAAGACTACTTTGATTCAGTATACAAAAACTCCGATATATGCATTTACCTAATCCATTATTCCTTGATTTTTATTAATAAAGTCGGACCTTAATTATGTCATTTATAGTAAGCGAATCTGTAATCATCTCCGAAATTCATTGAGACCAGAAGAAGTCCTCCAGCTTCGTCGTGCCAAGTATTTCATCAAAGCTGTAACCTAGAGCATCCAGCAGTTGCTCGAATGTGCCCCTTAAATAATCAAGGTACTTTTCTGTGTCGATCTCATCGATTTTAGCCAAGTTTAAAGGCTTGACACCGAGAGGAGTCTTTGTCTTCACAAAAGAGATTATCTCCCCAGCCTTCACATCTTGACCGCTTTCTTTCATCAATTTCGCAACTTTTACATGTTGAGGCTGTGTTTCTGTATACCTACTTATGTCCTTACTCATCATCACATTGAAAGCCATTTCTTCAAGGGGTATCTTTCTACTTTTAAGTAGGAGATATTTCTCACGAAGCTGCCTTTTTATGGTTTCTCTAGCTTTCCCAAAATCGTTAGTAGACTTTACTTGGCTTAGAGTATCGACAACCTCATAAAAGGCATTCTTGATGAAGGGAGGAATGTGGCGCTTCTTGCCCGTCAAGCCCTTTATATCGACACTACCGTCTAAGAGAACCCCAAGATAGTTCTTCTTTCTTTGGCTAAAGGCTACGTATCGGTATGTCTTTTCAAGGTCGAGCTCTATCTTAAGCTCATCTTCCGCCCATCTCTGGATCCTTTTTATCTGCTCCTCTATAGGACTCTCAAGGAATAGAGAGTCCGTATCTCCATATACTACGTTTATACCAAGCTCCTTACATTTTTCTATCGTCTTAGATATTATATATCTCCCAATGGCTGCGGTTGCTTCAGCTACAGGGAGGCAGTAAAGGGGATAGATTTCTGCCCCCATGACACCATAAGAAGCGTTAAGTATTACTTTTAGAGCTTGAGTTACAATATTATATAGGCTTTTATCATCAGGGCTGAGCGAAGAATCTTTCGATAGGGGCTTGTAGTAATTGACCCTTAGGTCTCTTAGAGACCCTATCACCAAAGACGATATTCCTTTACGTTTTTTGCAGACCCATTGCTTAGTTCCGGGGATAAAGTTTCTTTTGTCCTCTGGGTGAATACAATTTACAGTCTCATAAGATAGGTTGTAGACTTTGATGATGCTGGGATATAGTGAAGCGAAATCTAGAACAAGTACATTAAAATGAACGCCAGCCTTCGGTTCGACAACAAGAGCACCCTTATACTTCTTGCCCTTCGTTATAGGCTCAGAGACTGCCCCGCCTTTTTCTTCCAATTCATCTTTTTTAGGTATCAAGGCGTTGATCTTTCTATGTTCAAAGTACATCATGCTTCTTATCCAATTTGATACTCCTAGCCTTGCAACATCGTCTATTGGCATCTTTGCTACCCTTGCTATGACTACCAATAATTTCATGAGTAGGTCGTCGTTGAAGCTTGTGAGTTTGTAGGTTATAAGAGCGTCATTGTAGCAGTATTTTGCTAGCTCATAAAGTGGTAAAGAGCCTAGCGCACCTTCAAACTTTATCTTTGACTCTTTTATGAGAGCCTTGCTCACCCCATTTAGTGTGTGCTCGATATATCTATTCCCAAAAGCGTAAATCTGAAGGGATTTATTTCTAAAGATCTTGTAGAGGTCGATATGCACACCATGTTCGACGTAGGCTACATCTCTGCCCAATAAGATAGGAATCTGCTCCTTAGGGAATACAAATTTTATTGCTCTATGGTACAAGTAGTTCAGATCGAAATCATCTCCATTGAAAGTGATCAAGAATGGATAATCCAAGATGCGCTTAAAGACAGATGAGATGAGCTCTTTTTCGTCTTCAAAGAAAGAGACTTTTACATGGTCCCCAATTTTTTTCTGTCCAAGCTCTATTTCCTCCCTCTTCAGCAAGAATACTT
>JAKLZD010000112.1 GCA_024256245.1 Candidatus Methylarchaceae archaeon HK01M | reverse complement strand
GATTGCATCAGGTTTATAGGTATCAAGACATGTTCTCGCCCAAGTTGTTGGATTTAGAGCCGTTTCCCCAAACTCATAGATGAAAGCTTTAGTGTAAACGTTGATCGAGTCGAGAATGCATATTGCTGTATTAAGTTTTTTATTAGGTGCTGCAAAGTAGGGGAGACTTGCGTCCCCTCCGATCTCCAACGTTTTTTTATCCTTGGATCCTAATCGGACTCTCGTAATCGTGTTGGAAAACTTCTTCTCAAAGACGGCAGGCTTGTCCTTTAGATACTCATAGATGTCTTGCATCTTATACGACCGAGATCAATATCAAGCATTTTAGGTGTGAACAAGATAAGTTTATCCATCTGTTCTCTCTATTTCCCTTTGATAATTTTGGCAGATTCAACTGTTCTCTCGGTCTCTGGAAAGGGCGGTGTGGGTAAAACCACGATCGCAGCTCTAATTTTAAAGAATTTGATCATCGCTAATAATCGGTCCATTCTGGTGGTCGATGCTGACCCTGCAACGAACCTGCCTGATCTGCTTGATGTTCCTATTGACAAAACTGTGGGGATGGTTACCGATGAGCTGAAGAAGGGAATTTCGAAGGGGTCAATCTCGACGACAGTATCAAAGGAGAGTATGTTGGAGGCGAAGATATTCGAGATTCTAGCTGAAACCTCTGACTTCGACCTTCTTGCCATGGGCAGATCGGAGGGAGAAGGATGCTACTGCATGGTAAATCACATGCTGACAAAGGTCGTCGACTCCCTTTCGAAGAATTATGACATCACGCTTATGGATATGGAAGCGGGACTAGAGCACCTAAGCCGCAGGACAGAGAGAGATGTTGACATAATGCTTATTGTAACAGATCAATCAAGAATGGGCCTCCAAACAGCGAAACGCATACGAGAGATTGCTGACGAGGTTCATATCAATTTCAAGAAGATGTACCTTGTCGGCAATCGATTTGACGAACAGTCTTCACTAGTGTTTACTGAGGCTACGGGGAAGATAGGATTTGAGTTTATCGGTAGCGTACCCGAAGACTCTTTAGTATCCAAGTATAATATTCAAGGAACCTCTCTCCTAAAGCTTCCTAAAGACTCACCTTCACTGAACAAGATGAGTGAGTTGATGAAAAGAATTAATTTAATCTAATATACGCTATTGAAGAAGAGTCAAAAAAACTGATATCCACCCCAGAAGACATCTTTATTATAAAAAATAGTGCAAATTAGCGCGCGTGCCAGAAGTAAATTAGAGCAAATCAATCTTAAAATAATACTGTTATTGAGAGCGTCACTAGTGAAAAATATGGATAGATTGGATCTAGAATTACTCGAAGATGCAATCGACATGCACGTCCACACAGCTCCAGATTTATTCCCTAGGTCGGTAGATGACATTTCACTAGCGAAAGAAGCTATTGGAGTAGGGTTAAGGGCGCTTGTTCTTAAATCTCACTTCTCAATTACGACTTTCCGTTCATGCTTGGTGAACCAAATTGTTGGCAAGGATATAGATATATTCGGGGCATTAGTAATGAATCAGACTTTTGGAGGCCTCAACCCTTATGCAGTAGATATTGCGATAAAATCAGGTGCGAAAATCATTTGGATGCCAACGAACTCAGCGAGGAATCATATCCAATATTATGGATCAGGAGATTATGGTGCACAAAGAGTAACTAATGGGGTCTTATACCCCTTGGAGAGGGGAATAACTCCCCTAGACAAGAATGGAGAAATACTGCCTGAAATGAAAGAGGTGCTGAAGTTAATCGCCAAAGCAAATATCGTTCTAGCCACCGGACACTGTTCAACTGAAGAGACGAAGATTCTAGTAAAAGAAGCATTTTCACAAGGCGTACAGAAGATCATAGTAACCCATCCAGATTTTGAGGTGGTCAATATGCCAATTGAAGACCAAAAAAAGCTTGCAAGAATGGGAGCTTTCATCGAAAGAACCATATTACCTATTACACCCTCTTGGAATACATTAACTGTCAAAGAATTGATAGAGAGATTCAAAGAAATAAGACCTGAAACAACAGTAATAAGCACAGACCTTGGACAGATAAATAACCCAACTCCAATAGAAGGTTATCGATTGTTTATTCAAATATTATTAGAAAATGGCCTACCAGCCGAGGATATAAAAAAAATGTCACATGAGAACCCTAGAAAA
>JAKLZD010000086.1 GCA_024256245.1 Candidatus Methylarchaceae archaeon HK01M | reverse complement strand
TATACCTAGTTCAAGCAAAGAAGTTGATGAAGTTCTTACCTGATAAAGGAGATATAGAGAGGGAGACCTTCCCAAAGCTGGTAGATTATGGTGAAATCTCTGCCTTTCCATACTATGGATTCTGGAGGGTTGTAGATAGCATCAAAGACCTCAAAGAGGTCGAGAAAGAAATCATAAAAGTGGAGAGCTCTCTATTCGAAAAGATATAAAAAGATAGTGCCTAATCGACAATAAGAAGATCGTAGGGATCTGCTTACCATAGTGGTTGTCAAACAGGAGAAAGGAATCAGTTTTAAACATTAATATATCGTAAGATACCAAATTTATAGTACTCATCAAGGAGAAGTGGACGAATTTTGATCGCTATTATCTTAGCTGGAGGATATGCTACTAGGCTCTGGCCGCTAACGATAGACAAACCAAAACCACTTTTGCCTATAGCTGAGAAACCCATAATCGAATATACCATTGAGAAGCTCGTTAAGCAAAAAATTATTGAACGTACAATCCTATCGATCAATAAAAAATTTGAACCTAAATTCAAAGAATGGCAAAGGATGAGCCATAATCCCGTAGAGATGGTAGCTGATAGATCAAGATCTGAAGAAGAGAAGCTTGGTGCAGTGAAAGCCCTTGAAAATATTACATCAAATATAGATGATGATTGCTTTATATTGGCTGGGGATAACCTTTTCACATCCGATCTTGATGGTATGATACGCACCTTTAAGGAGAAGAACGCTCCGATCGTCGCTCTTTACGACGTTAAAATTAGAGATTTAGCCAGAGAATATTCTACTATAAACCTTAACGAAGATGGAAGAATAATGGAGTTCACCGAGAAACCAAAAAAACAAAACACGACCCTTATAGGAACTTGTATGTACATCCTTCCAAAAAGAACATTGCCAAGATTGAGAGAGCATTTGGATAGCGGTTTAGGTCGAGATGAACCTGGGCTCTTCATTGAGTGGCTCCATAAGCAGGAGCCTGTCTATGGGTACATCTTAGAAGGTCATTGGTTTGATATAGGAAATTTAGGGTCATACAAAGAAGCGGAAAGATTCTTCTCTAAACTTTACGCCCAAAGATAGCGCTATTGATAATGATATTGACTCTAAATAAGATTTGAAAAAAGTTATTCCGAAGAGGTTTTATTCGTCGATGGCTTCATGCAACTCCTTTAGCTAGTTACAGGCTTAAGTATCCTGGAAGAAAGTTGAAATGGACGATCACTTCTGAAAAGGCATCTTAAAGTCTGGCAGATCAGAAGGCTTCTTCGAGCCTTTGCTGACTCTATAGAAGCATCCCTCATAATTACAGATTATGTCTGGCGCCCTTTCACCACGTTGAAGATGTTGATCGAACTCTTTGTAGTACTCTCTTAACTCTCGTTTCTCATATCCTCCTGCCTTGAGCCTCCTCTTCTTTAAGAATTTGAACGCCAGTATGAGATGTCTATTCGGGTAGAGGCGAAAACTGTTAAGAAACCTTAAAGACCTTTCAATCTGTTCTCTAGGAACCATCAGATAATCTGTTGTACTTGATTTCGCCTCTATAACAATTATCTTGCCAAATCTGTTCGATATAGCTAGTATATCTGGGAGTGTGGCGCCTGCTCCTCCCAGTCTGAATGCATCGTAGGAGTAGCATGAGTCCAATCTCTTCACTAAAGTATCTTCCCAGTCCCATCCTCTTTTTCTTCTAAGCTTAGATGCCCTTGACATCATGAATCCTCCCTTACACTCAGATTCCGCTTTTATAAGCACGATTTATTTAATAAGTTATATCTTTGATCACAAGTCTAGCGAATTAAAAAATGCCCATTCCAAAGCAGACTAGCCAAAAATGATCTCCCTAGTTGTGGAAGCATCCTGAAGCTGCTGAACGAATCCTAAAATAAGCTCTTTCAAATGGCCGACCTTTTGAAAATTATCATACACTTGCTCACGTAGAAGGACATCGAGAGAAATGCTCTCTTCGTCGGTTGAGTCTTAAGCGAAGAAATGTTCGATATTGATGATCTAGCGCTAACTAATATGATAATGAATATTATAGTTGTTCCTCGGAGACACTTTAAAAAAGATGTGCACTGAACTTTCCATTAGGTGCGGTCGCCGGGATTTGAACCCGGGTTCTCAGCTGGCCTCCTTTTAAGATGGAGGGCTTCCACACCTTATAGGCTTGATGTCCTAGACCAGACTGGACGACGACCGCAAGACAAGGTTGGATATTGGTAGATAAATTAATCTTCTGTCAATCAGATGCCCATGTAGAGCCTTTGAGCCAAGAATTTGGGCAGACCGGCCTCCATTATCTTTCTGGCTGCAGATTCTACATCGTATTCTACAAGTTCATGCTCTACCTGAACATCCCTCCCTTTTATAGTCAATATCGCATAGCACGCCCTAGGATCGCCAGATCTTGGTTGTCCCACGCTGCCAGGATTAAAGATTGTCCCTTTGTCAGACTTACACATTAAAGGTATGTGAGTATGCCCTAAACCTATCACATCGACACCGTTATTTGATAGATAATAATCAAATAGATCTCTATGTGTTTCTGGCATTACATACTCGAAGATGGGGTCTGTGGGGCTGCCATGAACCAACAGAATTTTAATTCCTTCGATCTCTAACTTCATCTTCTTTGGCAACTTCTTTATAAATTCCATATTACTCGATTTCAGATTTGAACGTGTCCAGAAGACCGCCCTTTTGGCAGCCCAACTGAACCACGATACATCCTTTGTTATAACTGCATATTCATGGTTTCCCATTATACATTTCACATTATTCTCCCTAGCCCACTTTACAACTTCGTTAGGGTTGGCGCCGTATCCTACCAGATCACCTAGGCAAAATATACTCTTCTGCCTCATTGTCTCCAAGATGGCATTAAGGGCGTCGATGTTGCCGTGAATATCTGAAACTAAAGCTACCTTCTGCATTTCCGAAAACTTATGTACGATCAGATGATTTTAACTTTTAATAAATACGAATTTCAAAAACCTTATAGGGTCTCACTTTGTGTAAGAATCAATGTACTTATCCTGATAGGTGATCGCCAAATTCGCTCTTAAAAATCCTAAAAAAGAAACTCTATTTAATGAGAATGATGAACCCAAAGGTTCAGGGGAGACAATGAGCGATAGATCGTTGAGAGACCTTCAAGGAACTTTATCTCCTCTTTATGAGCCGAAGAATATAGAAGGGAAGATAAGAGCTTATTGGCAAGAAGTTAATATAAGGGAGATATTAGCTGAACGACTGAAAGATAAACCTCGCGTAGGCTATGTAGAAGGTCCACCAACTCTGAATGGAGAGCCACATATAGGTCATATAAGAGGGAGGATCATCAAGGACCTATGGTATAGGCAACTTGTTCTGAAGGGATTGAACGTTGTCTTCAGAGCAGGCTGGGATACTCAAGGCTTGCCAGTAGAGCTTCAGGCTGAAAAAGAATTAGGACTAACAGGGAACAAGGCAGAGAACATAAAAGCCGTTGGTGAGGAAGCTATAATCAGAGCATGTAAAGATCTCATCAAGAAGTATTACAGATTGTGGCAGGGATCCGATGAACTCTTGGGTATTTCTATGGACTATGATAAAGCATATTGGACATACAGGGATGAATATATCGAGAGAGAATGGAAGTACCTAGAGAAGGCATGGGAGAGGAATCTATTGGGGGAAGGTTACCGCGTAGTGGCCTACTGCCCTAGTTGCCAGACATCTCTGAGCCATAGTGAAGTAGTTCAAGGCTACGAGTTGGTTGAAGATCCATCCCTTCACTTTAAGATGAAGCTTAGGGACGAAGAAGCTTACCTTATACTCTGGACTACCATGCCCTTCACTATAGTAACAGATGAAATGGTGGCTGTCAAACCAGATGCCGACTATGCTTATGTAAAGGTCGATAGCGAAACTTGGATTGTAGGTGAGAAGAGGCTGGTCTCTTTAATAGATGAATTGGACGTATCGAACTATGAGGTTTTAAAAGTTGTGAAGGGGCGTGAGCTAGAAGGAAAAAAATATCTCCATCCGTTGATGGACCTGATACCTAAACAAAACTTACTGGATAAGGAGAGTTACGTTCATACAATAATCGCTGAAGATTTCGTCGATGTGGATACAGGCTCAGGTCTTGTACATCTATCTCCTGCAAATGGAGAGGAAGATTTTCATGCTTCTATTAGAAGGAAAATACCAATCTTCAATCCAATCGATGATAGAGCATACTTTACAAAGGAAGCTGGGGCATTCGATGGAATTTATCTACGTGACGCCGATGTAAAGGTTATTGATCTGCTTAAAGAGCGAGGGATAGTCTTAAAGGTCAGCAAGATAAGCCATGAGTATCCAACATGTTGGCGTTCACACCATAAATTGGTCTGGATAGCAAGAAGAGAGTACTTTTACTGGGTGGACAAGCTTGGAGATTTGACGATTCGAGCTGCAGAAGGTATCGAGTATTTTTACGACCCCCCTAAAAATCGCTTTTTAGAGATAATAAAGGAGAAGGTTCCTTGGTGCATATCGAGGGAGAGAGT
>JAKLZD010000009.1 GCA_024256245.1 Candidatus Methylarchaceae archaeon HK01M | reverse complement strand
TCATAGTGAATTTCTTTCTCGCACCAAGTCTCTGGTGAAATGGAGTGTTATATATTATAAAAGGTCAGAATCCAATGAATGGATGCTTTACCGTATCCTTCTTCTCTATAACTTTGTCAGGGCTAGGTTCTTTTGCAAATGCACGCTCTATAGCAGTCTTCGTTGCTTCATAATTATATTCATAGATCTTTTTATTATCCTTGGCATCTGGGTGTATGAAGACTCCGCACAC
The DNA here is from genome assembly GCA_024256245.1 of Candidatus Methylarchaceae archaeon HK01M. Classification (GTDB taxonomy): domain Archaea; phylum Thermoproteota; class Nitrososphaeria; order Nitrososphaerales; family JACAEJ01; genus HK02M2. The sequence continues at coordinate 6,979 of JAKLZD010000009.1, read as the reverse complement.
TATACATATATCTTCCGCAATATCTTTTGGGATCACACCTTCGGCCAAACTATCAGCGACGGCCTTAGCAACTGCTGCCTGAGCAGATCCAAAAATCTGTACTACTTGATCCATCCTCTTTATGTCAACCTTGGGAACTATAACTGTCGCAGGTTTGGGCATAAGATTTGGTGCAATTACAGCGAGTAGAGGTGTATGTCCAGTCGTAGGTTGGGCAAGTGTAATCGCAAATGCGCTACCTACAGGGCCTTCTTTGTCTCCGATCATTAGATCTATGTGAGCAACTTCATTGCCTTCCCCAGTAAGACATTCTCCAACAAGAAACATTATAACATTTCACTATTATAATTAAAGAATAACAAATATTATAAGGTTTTGGAAATACAAAACTAGTGTATTCTGTTTTTCTTTCTCAAAAAGGTATACAGTAGGTAAAGTATGCAATTTTGAAAAAATTATTCAATATAAAATCATTTTTGACGCCGTTTTTTTTCTTAACTTCAAGAAAGGAATTATTATGGCGACTTCTTTTACATACTGCTCATACTGCCTACCAAAGATGGCTTTAAGGTCTTCTTCCTCGAAGCGAGTTACTATAAAATTAAACCAGATTAGGAGAAGAATCGCCGAAGGTTCTCAAAGGGTTATGAATGGACCGGACGGGATTCGAACCCGTGACCTCCCGAGTGCAAGTCGGGTATTCTACCACTGAACTACCGGCCCATGATATTTTACCTTAAAATTGTGATTTTTAACGATTTCTTATTTCCACGTAAAGAATAAAAATGTATAGCAAATTCGTATAAGGTGGGCCGGTAGCTCAGTATGGTTAGAGCGTTCAGCTGATAACACCTCTCAGATACTGAAAGGTCGGGAGTTCAAATCTCCTCCGGCCCACCAATTAAAGAGTATATTCAAACTGCGTTTGCTCGTCTTTATCTTGTCAGAGTATTCATCTATGGGCGGGGCGACTCCTATCTTCTTTACAAGACTCTTTCGAAGTGAAATTTAACTATTGAGCTAGTAGACCGGTCTTTAAGTTATAAAAAGAGGACTAGGCTATCTTCTTCCCCGCATTTGGTCCAGGGGATTGGTTATGGACTTCAACAGGTTCGAGAAGCCATACGCCACGTATCTCAAAACCCATCTTCTTCAAAACATCTCTGAAGTTCTCGTATATAGAACCCGATGTTTCAAAGCTTTTCACTTTACATCTTGCCTGATATCCTATGAGCTGACCTTTTTCCATTACGACCTTGACCACTAGAGTCGAGACTTTTTCACCAGTCTCCTTTGCCCTTTTAAGATTTTCATGAGCCTCTTCCATAAAGATAGCAGCAAAGGTTATTGTATTTGGGTTAGGGGCTCTCATAGAACCTATAGGTATAATATGTAATATTTCACCAATCGATTTCGTAGCGAGAACTTTAATAGCCAAAGGATCGTTAAACAGATCTTGTACTTCCTTAGGTAATGGCAAACGTCCACCGACATATATAGGTGGTTAAGCGGTTATATGTTTTGCTAAAAGAGTTTTTCAACTTGTAGAATTTTGGAGGTCATCTATAAACCGGTTTATGATCAAATCTTTATCTAGCGATTGGTATCAGTAGTATGAACCGTTGAATCTATTATCTTTTTAAACCTTAATGTAAAGCGAACCTTTACCCTTACCGGTGATTTTATTGGAAAAGGGAAACCAGTATCCTCCACCAAATGAAAAGAACGCTTCAGTCGAGCAAATCCTAGAAGAGAAGCCTAAACTTTGCAAACAAATAGAAGATGCTTACTTGATAGAATTTTTTTAGGGATGATAGAAATGATAGGTTTGGAAGAATCTCAATAGAGTTAATATCGAAGACTCGACTTATCTCTTATTAAACGCCTTCCTTCTCTACTTTGGTGATTTCCAGATAAACTTTGTCCCCTACCTTCAGTCCTGATTCTTCATACTCTTTCACATCCAACTTAACAGTAGTTACGAATCTACCCATCGTATGCCTCGATAGATTCGTAAAAGTTCGCTGTAAGTTCTTCATCAAATCCTCCATAGAAGTGAAGGTCATTGCTTGTGGACCAAATCTGGGCTGAGAAGATTCCCTTAACTCCCTAGGGTCGGATAATGAGATTAGCACATACGGTCCTCCGCTCGGATCTGCAGCGATTTCAATGACGATGTATTCCTTCTTCAACCTCATCCCTAATATGTTCAGGGTTTCGCCCTTTATCAATATTACTGATAATCTTCATACTCAGATGAAGATTTGCCAAGTCGAGCTAAGCTTTCGAATGAAAGTTCAATGCAAAGATAGATAATAGGGTGACAAGACTTCAAATATTCCTTTAAGGTAAATTAAAACATGGTACTTGGTATGACAAATGAAGTTGAGCCTATTCACGCTCATGGATTCTTCTGGGTCTCCGAAGAAGGTGTAGTGAATCAGACTATCATATTCGATTACTACGACAAGAAAGGATACTACGCTTCTCTATTACTTAAGCCCGATGAATATGAGCAAGAGATGATAAAGCTCTTTCATTCGATGCAGAACCTTCTTGATCAGGAGAAAGTATTGGTGAACGGAGTAAAATATAAACCCAAATTGCTTACCGTGAGTCTTGACCATAGAGGTTCAGAAAATCTTCCTTGCATCACCTTCCTTATAACCTTCAGAGGTCGAATAAAGATTGGAACGAATACATATGAAAATTTTTATGAGAGAGGCATAATCGAATACGATTACGAAGCCTACTGGGTCTTTCCAGAAAGAACAAAAATTCTAGAGGTCGAATCCTCAATAGATTATGAGGTTGTTGCCAAAAATATTCTTATTATGAGGGCGATAAGGGGAGATAGATACTCTGGCTCTGAAAGGATAGTATTCGATTTGAGGTAGCTATATTAATTATATAATTAAAGATCTTTTTAGAAAGATTATAAAAATTATATGAAATAAATTGAATTTAAAATGAATGGAAATCTAAAAATGTGTATTAATGAGAAACCAATTCCACCTTTATATTGAAAAGAAGAATCTCGATTTTATAACTTCCTTCGAATTTATAGCGATAACAATCTCTATTGGAAATCCGAACATCTTTACTCTCTCTTTACATCTTACTTCATAACCAGCATTCTTTATCGATTTTTCAACATAAATCGGCCTACAATCAATATGCTTAGGAAAATTCTGATGGGCCCATTTGTAAACTCTCAATGGGATGGATTCACCGTCTTCGTTTGAAATACTTACAATACCGAGCCTCCCATTGGGTTTAAGTACTCTTCTAGCCTCTTCAAGAACTATTGGAATTTCAGGAGTATCGAAGAGTTCTAAAGTAAAACTCATAAAAATAGCATCAAACATATCATCTTCATAAGGAATCTGTAGGGCGTCTTCACAATACAACTCAACTCTATCCATGAGGCCAGCCTTTTTGAGTCTTTTCTTAGTTACTTCCAGCATTCCTAATGAAATATCGATACCATAAGCTTTACTAGTCATTCCCACCAATTCTGCCATCCTCTTTAAATAACGCCCTGTCCGAAAATCCAATTTCTAGAACTATTTACCCTCTTTTAATACTTAGAAGATCTAAGGTTCTTTCACTATACCTTCTCTCAAAAATTGTAAAATAATCATAAAACTTACTGAGTTTGTTATAAATTTCTTTGGCCTCTTCTTTAGTTCTAGTAACTCTTAATACATCATCTTTCATAATCCTATACTCTTTAAAAGACTGATCTATTTGGACTTTAATACAAAACCCAGTAGTGTTGAAGCGATAGCGAACACCATCATTACTGAAAAGATGGCTATTTTGCTATATGCTAAATCGATCACTAAACCAACTAGCAATGGACCCACAACTATCCTAATGTTTAGGCAGGTGTTTAGGATACCGAAACCCAACTTACGCTCCTGTTATGAAGCATCTCCAATGGTAAAGCAAATACAGAATGAAGGATAAAGGCTGCGGCAAGTCCTAGAAATATGAGAATCAAAATTAGACTCCCTCCTAAAGTAAAAGGTATAAGGAAGAAAGATGTAGCCATACCCAAGGCTGAAGATATTATCGGCAACCTTCGCCTCCTTGACCGATCAGATAGATGCCCGGTTAGAGTTGCATTACCATTGTCAGGGACGATCGCTAAATCTACTCCTAAATATGGAGATTTAATGAGAAAATGCTCTCTCACATAAAGTCCTACTATTAGGAACAGGTCTTGTAACCAGCATCACTATGTCGTATTCATTTACAGCCTGAATTATCTTTTCATCGTTGATGGAACCGATGGGACATATGATAGCCCGAATCCCGCATAACCCAGCCAAGTCGATGCAGTCTCTATGTGGGAAGAATGCATCAGAAGCCATGACCTTGCCCTTAGTTCCTGTGGAGTCTTTACTCTGTGTGTTTGCGTAATAGACTGCAAGCCTTGCTGAATATATTCTACTTCTCTGTCCTGCTCCAATTCCAAGGGTCTTGTTCTCATCTCCTATGACTATGGTATTCGAATCTATGAAGGGTAGTGTCGCCCAATTGAAGATCGCAGCATTTATGTCTCTCTTTTCAGGTTGTCTTTTCGAAACTGCTTCAAAGTTAGCTTCTGAATCTATTTTACTTTGAAACCTTTGTTGAACTAGCATTCCACCTTGAACGCTTCTATAATCGAAGCCATCGTCCAGTAAAGGCTTCTCCAAGCTCTCTATCTCTATGATCCTCAAATCTCTCTTTTTTTCCAAAACTTCTAAAGCCTTCGGCTCATACTTCGGTGCAACTAACACTTCAACAAACTTTTGGGATAGATCTTTGGCAACTTCTTCGTTAACTGCATCGCTGAATCCTACAACACTTCCGAAAGCCGATAAAGAATCGCAATCCCATGCAGTTCTATAAGCTTCAAAGATAGTCTTTGCCTTGGCGATTCCAGTTGGGTTTGTATGTTTTATAACTGTTGAGACGGCTTCATTAGGATAAAGTTTTTTGAACCTTCTCAGAATCTTTATAGCAGCATCTGCATCAAGAAAATTGATGTAGCTCAATTTTTTGTCTGGATTCTCTTTTAAGACATTTGCTGTTGCCAAAGAAGGCCCCTTTACATCGACCTGCTTATAGAATGCAGCATGCTGTCCTGGATTTTCACCGTATCTGAAGATTCTATCTCTGATCAGCCTTCCACAGAGCAACTCTTCCGGAAAATCAAAGTCTAAGTACCTCTGTCCTCTGTACATCTCCCTTAAAGATTTTAAATCATCGCTCATAACATCACCTATTTTTTACCGCCAGTTCCCAAGAATCACCCATCCAGACAGCGGATGCTGTGCAGACAATAAAGTTGGGGTCTATCCAGTCAAAGAAAGAGTCTGCCAAATCCTTGGCAGTATCTCCTTCCAACTCGATATTCTTTAGAATTTTCTTTAAATCGGTAAGTTGTGGTGCTCTAGGCTCGACACCTTCTCCAGTATATGTCCCTAGATAGATCAGCTTATTTCTCTTTATCTCAATAGATTTTACATCGATATTATCTGAAGTTATCATCCCCACATAAGAAACCCATTCACCATTTATTGAATATTTCTTTAAAGTACCAACTATCCTAGGTGTGCTATACCTGTCTGGTTCTGGGCCAAATTCTTTCAACACCCTCGACATCATTATGGGGATGTCTTCTGAGGATGAAATGCTAGAGATTGGGTTTATCTGTCTTCCATTGCCTATGACGACTAAAGGTAGGTCTTCTCTAGAGATTATGCAGTCATAAAATATCAAAGATGCCTGATATCGCTGCTCTTCTGATACCTGTTCCAGAGGTTCAATCGTAATTTTCTTATCATAAACAACTGCCTTTCTTGCTTTACTCGATCTAGATCTCCCAGAAACAGCGTACGCACAACAAGGCTGCTCCTCCCTCGTACTGCCAACTACTATTATTCTACCCAGATACATTGTTCCACCATTATAAATTAGAAATTAATGTATTTAATCTTAAGATTACATAAGTTCATATACGAACCTTTCTGCAAGGCGAGGGCGCTCATAAAAGATAAGGTAGATAAATGGATAGGATAGCTAAGTCAGCCACAGTAAATATTGAATGAAGGAGCAATATGATACTATTCTTCCTTTGATCGTTATAACGAATAGGAAGCGAAGTGTAATTTGAATAATAAAGTTTCGTACTTGATGACTTTGTATAGGGCTGAGGTATGATTTTATGAGACGATTCTACCAATCCTCTGAAAATCTTTTATGGTTGCTATCCCCACAAGATCTTCCTTTTCCACTACCAGTAATTTTGTAACTTTTTCGTTCTTCATCAGCTCAACTGCTTCTTCTATGGTTCCACTTGATTCGATGGTGATGGGTGGGTTGGACATTATATCCTTAATCCTGATAGTCTCTGGCCAAAAGATCGACTTGGGATTATAACCGGCTTCCACAACCTTCACAAGAACATCCCTATCGGTCACGATCCCTATCGGCCTTTTCCCTTCAACCACCACTACTGATCCAATCTTGAACTTATTCATCGATTTTACTGCGTTCAAAATTTCTTCATCTGCAGTTATGGTTTTTACTGATGCAGTCATAATATCCTTGACCAAGGGTGCCGGTCTGTAAGTTGGTAGAGCGATTATCTGCTTTGCTCTCTTTCCCTTATATTTCTCCAAAAGATCTCTACTAACGAGAATGGTGATGGCTCTATTCTCTCTATCGATCCCTTTTACTTCTGCCCGATTGATGTATGTATCGTCTTCCAAATATACTCCGACGATATCTCTTGGTGCTACTCCTGAAGGAGCAACGTCGTATTCTAAGGGCAAGGCCACATAGCCAAAATCTATGGTCTCGCTGATGGTCTGTTCACGATCGGCCACTGCAAGATAAGTAACCTCGCCTTCTTCGTTTAACTCTACTTCTACATCGCCAAGCCCCCAATCGGTCATCAACTGTCGTCTAACCCTCTTGACAA
>JAKLZD010000134.1 GCA_024256245.1 Candidatus Methylarchaceae archaeon HK01M | reverse complement strand
CTTTAGGAATCTTGAGTACATATATCTGAAACAGCCTCCGCCTGTTCCGCCGATCTCAATGTAAATGAATAGGTTAAACAGGTTCATTCTGAGTTCTTTGTCTTCAAATATCTTCGGCCATTTCAGTATCTCGTTGGCAGTGTATTTTAATCCTTTTACGCCAAGGTTCTTGATGGGTGGGTTGAGTTGAGATTCGGCTGTTTGTCTTAGTGCTGAAAGAACATCTTCGGGTCGGGGATCGTGATATTTTTCGAATTCAAATTCGAGATAGGCGTTTTTGGGCGGGAAGGGCTTGTGGGTTGAGCCTCTTGCTTTGGATAGCTGCTCAAGCGTGATTTCATGATAGAACCCTTTCTTTAAGCCGGCTGATTTCTGATCCATGTCCGAGGCCAAGGCTGTGTTTTTTCCGTCAAAACCGCAGATTACGAACGTATGCCCCCCAAAGTGATAGTCTTTGGGCAATTCGAACCAGGGCAGTAGTCCCATGTCACCGAACATCATTACGGGTTCTTTTTTTGCAAGTTTTTCTAGCAGTGATTTTTCTGCCTTGCTGGCGCTCAAAGTTGATATAGTTGATATTTTAACGCCGGTTCTTTTGCCCAAGTCATCAAAGAAATGCTTGTTGTTGCCCCTGCCGCCTATGAAGACATAGGTTCCAAAATTCATCTTCATCTTCCAGTATATGAAACCCATCCCAGCGCCTAGTCCCAGGATCATATCTTCTGACAATGGATGACCATGGTAATGGAATATCTTTGCCAAAGAGTTAGTCTGGCAGTGATATCCGTCTAAAGCGGGACAGTTGCTGAACGGTTTGATAGCAACATTTCCTTCCATTGTTTGACACCTAAATCTTTAATTAATTGCTAGCTATTTCCTTCCGAGTATTTAAAACAAAAGAATAGAAAAATGGTAGAAACTGCGAGGATGTTTAAGAACTAAATGTGAAATCGATTGGATATAACGACATTATTGATTGCTTTAAGCTTGGCAATGGATGCTTTTTCTGTGTCTATTACGCATGGGTTGGGAAATAAATCATTTAAACCGACTGATGCTCTGAAGCTTGGAATATCTTTTGGACTGTTTCAGGCAATTATGCCGGTGTTTGGGTGGCTGGCTGGTGTTAGCATTATGGATTTAATCTCGGGGTTTGACCATTGGATAGCTTTAGGGCTTTTATGTTTTGTTGGTGGTAGAATGATTTATGAATCGACTAAAAAGGGGGCTGAAAAGCTAATAAATTCTCTTAGCATCGGCACATTGCTAATGCTTTCAATCGCTACAAGTATAGACGCTTTGGCGGTTGGGATGAGTTTATCGTTTCTAAATGTTCCAATTGTGACTCCCGCGATCATTATTGGTATAGTAACTTTTACGCTTTCATTCGTAGGAGTCTACCTTGGCAATCGCTTTAGACATTTTCTTGGTAACAAAATAGAAGTTCTAGGCGGTGTCATCTTGATAGCTATTGGATTAAGAATATTACTCGAACACACGTTAAACTAAATTATGAATGGTGATACACTGAGGAAGAGCCAACTAACTGGTGGAGAAAGGATGCTTTCCAACTATACGATGAATCAAAAGAGGGCGATTATCACAATGATCTTTGCGGCGATCTGGGCGCTCGTATCGTTGATAATAGCTATTGAGATTGGATTGCAGTCAAACTTTGCTTTAGTAATCTTTGGTGTTATGACTCTTATCGCTTGGATCATGATTCTGCTCTACGTCAAGAAAATAAAGGTCGGTTTCGTCTTGGGAATCGTGCTTTTAATTTTCGGTTTAGATGGACTCTTTGCAAGTCCAGGCGATCCTCCGTGGTACACTTTCACGAATGCAATAAGCATCGTTAAAGAACTTCCATTTGTACTAGACGCGATTGCGTGCGTATATTTCAGCTACAAATCCTATAGAGAAGTATAAAAACAAAATAGATTACCAAGGAATGGCGTCTAACAAAACTTTGCTTTCTAACTAACTATAAAAATAGGGTGGCGAGGCCTATTCGTCTTATACTCTGCCCCAATAGGTTGGGAGATTAAACAGTCATTTTTGCGCGTGTAATCGAAGGTTATACCTTCTCCCAATCTTCTCTCTTCTTTTCATACTCAGTACGTGAATATGATGGCTTAGCTGGTATGCCCATGACTACTGTACCTGGTGGTACATCATCAGTTACAAGAGCTCCCATAGCTATCACACTGTTCTTTCCTATCCTTACGCCCGCCTTTATGGTAGAGCCAGCTCCTATTATGGAACCATCCTCTACGGTTATACCAACAAGTCTCTTACTTGGGGGGTATGGATCGTTTGTGAAGATGACTCCAGGCCCGATGAATACGCCACTGCCTATGACAGTTAAAGGTGATATATACACATTACCTTCTATCCTACAATTATTGCCTATCTTGACCTTGTAATCTATATGTGAAAGAGAGCCTATCGTCACATTATCTCCTATCTTTGTTCCGTCACCTATATATGAGAAGTGCCATAGCTTTACATTCCTTCCAAGTTCGACATCCTTCCCAACATGATTTACTATCTTATCTTCATGAAGTTTTTTCATCGATTGTAGATTTTCTTCAATATATTTTAACTTAATCAAATTAATATGATGTATTAGAGATCGAGGTAAATGTGCGATCCTGTTTCGTGTGATAACGTGGATGCTTCAGCTATCTTCGTCACATTGATGCCATCTATCCCTGTGATAATAGGTCTGCTCCTCTCTGTTATGCACTTTACGAATTCTTTTAGTTCGATAAGAAGGGGCTCTTCCCACTTCCTCCTTGGAATTATGGTACCTTCATCCCTATCTATCTTCAGCTCTTGAGTTATGAAATCTATCGTGACTATTCCTCCTATGCATACTACCTCCAACTCTCTGATCTTCTTTGGTGTCAACCAATTTGCAACTATGAAAGCCGTCTTCTCACCATGAAAGCCCAGAGTTATAGCGGCAAAGTCAGGCCCCTCATGCTCATTCAAGACCTTACCAGCCCTTGCGAATGTTACCTTTGGCTCCTCATTGAAGATCCATCTAGCAGTATCTATATCGTGAACCGCAGTATCCATTATAATGCCCACATCCTTGACCTTTCCTGTCCATACATTCTCTCTATGAAATTCTAGGAGCAAGGGCTCTCCAAGTTTCCCAACCTTCAACAAGTTCTTCAATTCCGTAATCACCGGATTAAAGCGCTCTATGAAGCCAACAGTCATTATCGCGCCCTTATCCTCAGCTAACTTGATAAGCCTCTCTCCTTCAATTGAAGTGTAAGTAAGGGGTTTCTCTACGAATGTGTCCAGACCCGCTCCTATAGTCTTCTCTGCGATTTCATAATGAGTAACTGTGGGAGTGCATATAGTAACTGCATCCAACCTTTCATTTTTCAGCATTTCATCGATATTCTTGTATCCTCTGATCTGATACCTTTTTTCAAAAATCTTTACCTTGTCCTCATCTATATCACAAAAGGATGAGAGAACACCTAGATCGTTCAATACTCTTAGATGATTCTTCCCCCAGCCTCCAACACCTATGACTCCGATATTAGACATCTTCAGGAATCTCCTTCAGACCGATTTCTACCCAGTAGTAAATTAGCTTTTTTATGTGAATAAGTTAAATTATGTTACAAATATTAAAACCCCATCTATAAATCAAATTATCGATATCAAGAATAGGTAGTTGGGTTTTGGATACGAACC